>NZ_BDLP01000208.1:0-7822 GCF_001950415.1 Roseomonas sp. TAS13 | reverse complement strand
CCGCGGCCAGGGCCTCGCGCGGGATCGGGACCGGGGCCGCCCGGTCGCGGAGCGCCGGCAGCGCCGCGCTGCGCGCCATTCAGCGCGCCGCGCCGAGGTTGCGCAACTGCGCCTGCGCCACGTCGCGCGGGTTGGCGCCCTCCACCACGACCTTGGCGTTCAGCTTCTGGAGCACCTCCAGGCTGAGCGAGTCGAAGACCGGCTTGAGCCAGTCGCCCATCTTCGGATGGGCGTTGAACACCGCCTGGCGCACCACCGGGGCGGGACGGTAGACGATCTGGGCACCCTTGGGATCGGCCAGGACCTTCAGCTCCAGCGCCTGGATGGCGCCATCGGTGCCATAGACCATGGCGGCATTCACGCCGTTCAGCCGCTCCGCCGCCGCGCGCATCGTCACCGCCGTGTCGCCGCCGGCCAGGACCAGCAGCCTTTCGGGCGGCAGGGTGAAGCCATAGGCCTTCTGGAAGGCGGGCAGGGCGGCGGGGCTTTCCACGAATTCCGCCGAGGCGGCCAGCTTGAAGGTGCTGTCGCCGCCCTTCAGGTAGCGGGTGAGGTCCTCCAGGCTTTCCAGCTTCGCGTCCTTCGCCAGATCCTGCCGGACGGCGATGGCCCAGGTGTTGTTGGCCGAGCCGGGCGTCAGCCAGACCAGCTTGTTGCGCTCCAGGTCCAGCGCCCGCACCTTTTCCGCCCCGGCCTGCGGGTCATGCCAGGCGGGGTCATCCTCCATCTGGAAGAAGAAGGCGCCATTGCCCGTGTACTCGGGATAGACGTCCACCTCGCCGTTCAGGATCGCGGCGCGCAGGATGCGGGTCGGCCCCAGTTGCAGCTTTCGCTCCACCGTCATCCCCTGCGCCTCCAGCGCCAAGGCGATCATCTGGCCGAGCAGGGCGCTTTCCGTGTCCAGCTTCGAGCCCACCACGACCGGGCGCCCGGAGGCGGCCTGCGCGCGGGCGGACCGAGGCAGCAGGGCCGGCAGGGAAAGGGCAAGGCCGGCCAGGAGGACGGCGCGGCGTGAGAGGGCGGGGGTCATCCAGGGCTCCTCGCATCTCGCCCGGAGCCCCGGGCGGCATGGCGCGCCCACGGCGGGATGGCCGGGGACAGACGGTTACATAGCCCGTGGCCCTGCCGGCGGAAGATGGCACGAAGGCATCCGGCGCACACGCCTTTGCGATGATGCCGTTCCGGAGGCGGCTGGCCGTGGGATCCACCGCCCTGCGGCACGGGGTCCGGTACCCCCGGAGGAACTCGAACTCCGACGCCCTTCCGGGCCGCCGGTCCCAAGGCGGTTTCCCGGTCACGAATATTGGTAGGGGCGGCCGGACTCGAACCGGCAAGCCTGTGAAGGCAAACGATTTTGAGTCGTTCGTGTCTACCGTTCCACCACGCCCCCAAACGCCGGGGAGGCACCCGCGATGGCTGCCGGCCACCTCGGAGAGCCCCCGTCGGCGGCGGGAGATTTACGGGAAGCGGGGGCGCAGTCAACCGCGGCCGGGCCGGAGAAACGGCTTGTCCCCCAAGGACATCCGGCCCTCCGCAACCACGGCCGGGGGCGGGTGCTTTCCAGGCTGTCCCGGCGTGGAGGCGAGAGGCGGATGGTCGGTTTCATCGGGCGCTGGCTTTCCGATTCGCTACGGATCGGGCTGGCCCTGGTCCTCGGCGTGGCGGCGATGCAGATCCCGGCGCTGACACATGCCTATGACGCCGCCTTGCAGCAGGTGAGCCAGGATGCGCGCCGCGACATCGAGCAGCGCAAGGAAAAGGCGCGGCAGTTCTACGGACTGGCGACGGACACGGATGAGGGCGTGATCGGTGCCCTGCGGCAGGCCGAGCCCTCGAATGCCGAAGGGCTGGCCGTTTCGGTCGCCAAGGCGGAGGCGCTGCGCCGGGCGCATGAGCGGATCGGGAGCGCGCCGCCGCTGTTGCAGCCGCTGGACGCGGCCTGGGACCTGATCAGCGAGCCCGATGCCGACAAGCGCGCCGTGCTGCGGACGGCGATGGACACCCACGTGCCGCAGCTCATCCTCGGCAGTGCCGCCGCCACCTACGGGCTTTGCGGCCTGGTGCTCGGCCTGTTCCTGGCGCAAGCCGTGATCTCGCTGCCGGGCAGCCTCGCCCGGCGCAAGCGGCGTCGTCACTTGCCCGCCTGACGGAGCGGACGCAGCGTTGCGGCCATGATTCGCCGCTCCTCCCTGTCGCTGGCCGTACTGGCCGCCGCAGCGCCCTTGGCCGCCCTGGCGTCCGAGACCTTCCTGGGCCTCGCACCCTGTGCCCTCTGCCTGTGGCAACGCTGGCCCTATTGGGTGGCGGTGCTGCTGGCGCTGTTGGCGGGTCTCCTGCGCTCGCGTGGCCTGCTGGTCCTGGCGGCCCTCGCCGTGCTGGTGTCGGGCGGTCTCGCGGTGCTGCATATCGGTGTGGAGCAGCAATGGTGGCCGTCGCCCCTGCCGTCCTGCCAGGCCCCCACGGCCTCCCTGGGCCTGAGCGTGGATGACATGCTGAAGGCCATGGCGGCCAAGCCCGACAAGCCCTGCGACGCGCCGACCTACCTGATCCCAGGGCTGCCCGTTACCATGGCTCAGTTGAACCTGCTCTACGCGCTCCTGCTGGGCGGTTTCGGACTCCGGGAGGCGCTGCGCCGCCACGCCTGACCGGTTCCGGTCCGGGAGCGGGGTGCCGCCGACACGGGCCGCCGGGTGCCTGCCCAGACATATCCATCCGGCAATCCTGGGCAGTCATTGGCCGCCGGGCGGCCCGTCCGGTAACGTCCATTTTTTTCTTCGGAACGACAATAAGCTTCGGAAGAGGCTTTATGACCCATAATCATGCGGCGGTTTAGAACACAATAGGAACATTCTGTTACCTTTAACCCGCGAAAACGTGAAATTCACGAATTGATGATTAATTCCTCTCGTAATCGTGTTTGTAAGTGCTACCTATGGTTGCAAGCGGATGAGAGATGACACCTAGGAAGAGTGTCCATTTCTGCCCCGCACGGAAGAATTTTGTCCTTCAATACAACCATAGGTTGCAAAGATGGCCAGCACGGCGGCTTCCCGCGTCGGGGATTTCATCGACTCCCTCGGTGTCAACATCCACTCCCAGTTCTATGACACGCCCTACTACGACATCGATCAGGTGCTGGCCTCGCTCCAGTACCTGGGCATCGGCAACGTGCGCGACGCCGCGGGCTATGCCTCGCTGCAGCTCGACCGCTTGGCCTACCTGGGCGAGAACGGCATCAAGCTCGACATGATGGTGGGCGTTCAGGGCGACACCTACGCCAACCAGTTCGCCCTGGTAGAGAAGCTCGCGCCCTATCTGCGCAGCCTGGAGGGGCCGAACGAGGTCAACTACTGGGAGGCCACGCTGGACGGCGTGGGCGGCATCGCCGGCGCCCGGGCGGTGCAGAAGCTGATCGCCGACTATGTGAGCTCCAGCGCCGCGCTGAAGGACGTGCCGATCATCAACTTCAGCGTCGCGGCCTCGGATTCCGGCAGCTTCGCGGCCTATGGCGACAACTCGGCCAATGCCGATTACGGCAACGCGCATATCTACTACGGCGGCGGCGCGACCTCCTACTCCGTGCTCAGCACCTACGTGCCGATGGCCAACCAGATGAATCCTGGCCAGCAGATGGTCATCACGGAATCCGGCTACCCGACGCAGACCTCCGGCGCCGGCAACCAGGGCGTGAGCGAGGCGGTCCAGGCCAAGTACACGCTGAACCTGCTGCTGGACACCTACAAGCTCGGCTACAAGGCCACATACCTCTACGAGCTGGTGGATTCCTTCCAGGACCCTACCGACACCAACCAGGAGGCGCATTACGGCCTCTTCAATTATGACTGGTCGGCCAAGCCCGCGGCGATGGCCATCCACAACCTGACCACGATCCTATCCGACACCGGCAGCACCTCGGACAGCTTCACCACCGGCACGCTGGGCTACTCGGTTTCGGGCCTGCCGGCCACGGGCAACACGCTGCTGCTGGAGAAGTCCTCCGGCACCTACGAGCTGGCCGTATGGAACGAGCAGAAGCTCTGGGACAGCACCACCCTCACCGAGATCGCGGCCAAGAGCACCACGGTCACCGTGACGCTGGACCACGTCTTCGGCACCGTGAAGGTCTATGACCCGCTCCTCGGCACCGACGCCCAGAGCACCTACTCGAATGTCAGCCAGCTCCAGATCAGCCTGACCGACCACCCGCTGGTCATCGAGATGGCGGATGCCAAGAGCGTCGCCATCCCGCCGGACAGCAGCACCACGACCGACGCGCACACGATCACGCTGAAGCTGTCGGGGGACAGCTGGCAGGGCGATGCCCAGGTGAAGGTCTTCATCGACGGCGTGGCGATGAGCGACACGGTCACCGTCGCCGCCCAGCACGGCAGCGGCCAGACCCAGGACCTGACCCTGAGCGGTCACTGGGATGCCGGCGCCCACACCATCTCGGTGCAGTTCCTGAACGACGCCTATGGCGGCGCCGCCGGCACCGACCGGAATGCCTATGTCGACCAGATCCTCGTGGACGGCAACGAGCTGCTGACCAGTGCCTCCTGGCTCACCTACAACCGCACGATCGACTATGCCGTCTCCCTGACCGACCAGATCGTGGCGGGCAAGACGCCGGTCACGGTGAGCAGCGCGGTGAGCACCACCCTGGCATCCACCGCGGACAACCTGGTGCTGACGGGCTCGGCGGCGCTCAAGGGCGTCGGCAACGCGCTGGACAACGTGATCACCGCCAACGACGCGGGCAACAACCTCTACGGCAAGGACGGGGCCGATACGCTGAACGGCGGCGCGGGCAACGACTACCTCGACGGCGGCACCGGCGCGGATCACATGGCGGGCGGCGCGGGCAACGACACCTACAAGGTGGACAATGCCGGCGACGTGGTGACCGAGGCCGCCAATGCCGGCGACGACCGGGTCTATGCCTCGATCAGCTATACGCTGACCGACAATGTCGAACGCCTGAACCTGACGGCCGAGGGCCTGACCGGCACCGGCAATGCCCAGGACAACGTCCTCTACGGCAGCGACGGCGCCGACACGCTCAAGGGCATGGCCGGCAACGACGTCCTCTACGGCAATGCCGGCAACGACACGTTGGAGGGTGGCGACGGCAACGACACGCTGAATGGCGGCACCGGCGCGGACCACATGGCCGGCGGCGCCGGCAATGACGCCTATATCGTGGACAATGCCGGCGACGTGGTGACCGAGTCCGCCAATGCTGGCGACGACCGGGTCTATGCCTCGATCAGCTACACGCTGACGGACAATGTCGAACGCCTGAAGCTGACGGCGGAGGGCCTGACCGGCACCGGCAATGCCCAGGACAACCTCCTCTACGGCAGCGACGGCAAGGACGTGCTGAAGGGCATGGCAGGCAACGACACGCTCTATGGCTATGCCGGCAAGGACACGCTGGCCGGCGGCGCCGGCAATGACGTGCTCTTCGGCGGTGCCGGGGCCGATACCTTCCTCTTCCAGAAGAGCGATGGCGCCGGCCGCGACACGGTCGTGGACTTCAGCCATGCGGAGGGCGACGTCATCCAGTTGCTGGGCTTCGGCGTGGACAGCTGGGCCGAGGCCCATGCCGCGATGAAGCAGTCCGGCACCAGCGTCGTCATGACCCTCGACGGCGGGGAGAGCGTCGTCTTCAAGAACATGACCGTCGCCGGCTTCCACGCCAGCGACTTCCTGTTCAGCTGAGGCTCAGCAGGCAGAACCCGGGAGGCGCCTGTCCCATGGCCGGGCGCCTCCCGCGCGACAGGGTGTCCCGTCAGCTTTCCAGTTCGCTGTCCCAGTACAGGTAGTCGCGCCAGCTCTGGTGGAGGTAGTTTGGCGGGAAGGCCCGACCGTTATCCTGCAACTCCCAGGAGGTGGGCTGGCGCGGCGTCACGCGCGGGATCATCTGGCAATCCCGCGGCAGGCGGGATCCCTTGCGCAGGTTGCAGGGGCCGCAGGCGGTCACGACATTCTCCCAGGTCGTCCGGCCGCCGCGGGAGCGGGGGATCACATGGTCGAAGGTCAGTTCCGGCGTGGGAAAGCCATCACCGCAGTACTGGCAGGAGAAGTGATCGCGCAGGAAGACGTTGAAGCGCGTGAAGGCCGGCTTGCGCGCCGAGGGAATGTATTCCCGCAGGGCGATGACGCTGGGCAGCTTCATGGTGAGAGTCGGAGACCGCACCTCATGCTCGTATTCGCTGAGCACCGAGACACGGTCCAGGAACACGGCCTTCACCGCGTCCTGCCAGGACCAGAGCGACAACGGATAATAGGAAAGCGGCCGAAAATCCGCGTTCAGCACCAGTGCTGGGAAAGTTTGACCACCGTCAGGCAAGTGTGGCTCCCCATCCCGGAGGGACGGGACCACCAGCGCTGGGGCCTGTCCGGACGATCAGGCCCCAGATGAAGTGGCGCCGTCCGATGTGTGTGGCTGGTTTGCCATGCGGTGGGCCACGCCGCAACAGCTTGTGCCGCAAAGGTCACGAAGGCTTCATGCAACGCCGCAGGAAGGCCGCGCCCGCCATCATGCCTTCCGGCGAGATGGTGTGGTCCACCCCCGGCTCGAACAATGCCTCCACCGGCACGCCGAACTGCCGCAGCCGGAGTGCGGCGCGGCGGGAGGCCTCGGCCGGGACCACGGGGTCAACCTCACCATGCACCAGCAGCACCGGCGGAGGCGGGCGCACCAGTTCCCGCTCCAGCCCCTCCGGGTCCAGCAGCGCCCCGGCATAGGCCAGGATGGCGGCGGGCGGATGCGGCAGGCGGAGCCCGGCATGCAGCGCCATCATCGCGCCCTGGGAGAAGCCGAGCAGCACCAGCGCCCCGGAATCCAGCCCCAGCCTGTCCAGCCAGAAGGCGATGCGCCGCGCCAGCAGCGGCGCGGCGGCCCGGATGGCGGGCACCAGCACGGCAGGGCGGCGGTCTTCCAGCGAGAACCATTGCCGGCCGAAGGGCGCGCCGTCATAGGGCTCCGGCGCATCCGGCGCCAGGAAGAGCGCATCCGGCAGGACCCCGCCCAGGGCGGGGGCGAAGGGCAGCAGGTCGTCGCCCCGGGCTCCAACGCCGTGCAGCAGCAGCACGAGCTGGCGGGGCGTCCGGCCAGAGGGCGGGCCCCAGCTCCGCGCCGGGCCACGCCCTGGCTCCGGACCTTCCGGCAGGATGTTGGAACTCTCCTGCGCCATTCCATCTTCTCCTTCCTCGCTTTCCCCGGCTCGTCTTCTCCTGGGCAGAGAGCGGCTATAGAGCCTGCCCCGCCTGCCCGGCGTTCAGGACCCTCCGATGCCCCGCGAACCCCATCCCGCTCCGTTGGACCAAGGCATCGCCATATCCGCAGCCGGCACGCATCGCGGCGGAGCGGCGTCATGACAGCGGAGGTGGTCACACGCTTCGCCCCGAGTCCGACGGGCTACCTGCATCTCGGCCATGTGCGCTCGGCCCTGCAAGGCTGGCGCGCGGCGCGGCGGGCGGGCGGGCGCTTCCTGCTCCGCATCGAGGACATCGACCCGACCCGCTGCCGCCCCGAATACCGCGCGGCAATCGGGGAGGACCTGCGGGCGCTTGGCCTGGACTGGAATGGTCCGGTGCGGGTGCAGTCCGAACACCTGCCGGAATACCGCCTGGTCCTGAACAGCCTGGCGCGGCGCGGCCTGCTCTATCCCTGCTTCTGCACCCGCGCGGAGATCGCGCGCGAGATCGCCCACAGCGGCGCGGCCCCGCATCCGGGGGAGGCCGGGCCGGAGGGGCCCGCCTATCCCGGCACCTGCCGCCGGCTGGATCCGGCGGAACGCGCCCGCCGCCTGTCGGC
>NZ_BDLP01000207.1:0-7826 GCF_001950415.1 Roseomonas sp. TAS13 | reverse complement strand
TTCGCCTTACGGTGGAGCTGTGCGTAGATGTGATCAAGAGACAGGGCGCCGGAGCCGGGCACGGCGGCGGCGGCGCTGCGCGAGGCCGCCGGGGTGCTGGGGCTGCTGTCCAGCGATCCGCAGGGCTGGCGCCAAGGGGGAGCGGATGGCGAGGCGGCGGCGATCGAGGCCGCCATCGCGGCACGCCTCGCCGCCCGCAAGGCGCGCGACTGGGCCGAGGCAGACCGCATCCGCGACGATCTCGCCGCGAAGGGCGTTGTGCTGGAGGACGGGCCGAAGGGCACCACCTGGCGCCGGGCCTGAGCCGGCGGCGGAGCGTCCGGGACGAGCGCTCCGCCGTTCAGCCCTTCCGCACCCGGACATGCAGGAAGAGCGGCGCCACCCGCGTATCCGCCACCGTCGGCACCTGCCGCGCCAGTTCCTCGCTGGCGCAGGGCTCGCCCATCGCCTCGATGCGCAGCCGGGCCGCCAGGATGATCGAGACCCAGCCCGACAGGGTGCGGTGGAAGCGGGGCGTGCGGAAGGGCGGGATGCCGGCGCGTTCCTCCACCGGCAGGGTGGAGAAATGCCATTCGTCCACGGCGCCGCCGGTGTCGTCGAAGTAGCGCGACACCTCCACTCCCAGCACCATGCCCTCCCCGTCACGCAGCACGCGCCGCCGGGGCGGGGCGAAGCAGGGGTGCAGGATCGAGAACTGCAGGAAGCCGCCGGGACGCAGCACCCGCGCCGCCTCGCGCAGCGCCTGGGCCTGGTCGGGCATGTCCATCAGCGACATGAATGCCGTGGCGAAGTCGAAGCGCGCATCGGGGAAGGGCAGGGCGGTGCCGTCCCCCACGCCATAGGCGATGCCGAGCGGTTCCGCCGCCTCGGCCTCCCGCGCATGGCGGATGAAGGTGGGGGCGATGTCCACCGCCCGCATCCGCGCGCCGAGCCGGGCGAGCTGCCGCGTGTTGGCGCCCTCGCCGCAGCCGATATCGATCCCCTCGAGCTTGGCCACGGGCGGCAGCATCGCCAGGAAGGCCGGCGTGTTCAGCGCGTCGCGGTACACGTCCATCCCGGCGCGGACCTGACGCGTCCAGTGCTCCGCATTGGCTTCCCAGTGCGCGGCGACTTCGGCGTGATCCATGGCGGCGCATTCCTGTTCCGGCGTGCGGGGAGGGCCGGGACGCATGGCACGGGCCGGTGACAGGGGCATGACACTCCGGTTCCCGGGACATGACTGGGATGGGTCAGGGCCGCGCCGCCGAACGTGTCCGGAAAGGGCGAGGGCCGCCCTTGCCTTCCCGCAAGGGGAAGGCCGCAGCCCTGTCCTCCCAGGGGCCGGGCGGAGTCCGGCCCAGACGATCGGGAAGGAGAATCCCCATGTTCCGCACCCTGCTGCTGCTGGGTACCTTGACCCTCGCCCAGCCCGCCATGGCGCAGATGGCCGGTCATGGCACCCATGGCGCCTCGCCCGCCGCCCCCACGGCCCCGCCCACGGGCAGGGCGGCATCGAGCCCGAGCACGGCGGAATACCGTGCCGCGATGGAGCGGATGCACAAGGCCATGGACATCCCCTACACCGGGGATGCCGACAAGGACTTCGTGGCCGGGATGATCCCGCACCACCAAGGGGCGATCGACATGGCCCGGACCGTGCTGAAATATGGCAAGGACCCGGAGATCAGGAAGATCGCCCAGGACGTGATCGCGGCGCAGGAGCGGGAGATCAAGGAACTGGAGGCGATCCGCAAGCGGCTGAACTGAGCCCCGCGCGGCGGCCCCTTGCTCCCGGGCGCCCGGCGACGCATGCACGCGGCCTGACACGGGCGCGAGGCGGGAGAGCGAGGGCATGACGGGACGGGATGGCGGCGCGGACCTGCATCCGGCACCGGGCGAGAGCCCGATCGTGGTGCTGGTGCGGCCGCAGCTTGCCGACAATATCGGGGCCGTGGCGCGGGCCATGGCCAATGGCGGGCTGTTCCACCTGCGGCTCGTGGCGCCGCGCGACGGCTGGCCGCAGGAACGCGCCTGGGCCACGGCGAGCGGCGCCGGGCGCATCCTGGATGCCGCCACGGTGCACGAGACCGTGGATGGGGCGGTGGCGGACTGCCAGCGCGTCTTCGCCACCTGCCCCCGGCCGCGCCATGTGATCATCCCCGTGCGCACGGCGCGCGCCGCCGCCGAGGACCTGCGCGGGATCAACGGCCGGGGCCTGCGGGCAGCGGTGCTGTTCGGGCCGGAGCGCGCCGGGCTGGACAACGAGGACATGGCGCGGGCGGACACGCTGGTGCGCTATCCGCTGAACCCGGCGCACATGTCGCTGAACCTCGCCCAGGCGGTGATGGTGCTGGCCTATGAGTGGTGGACCGCCGCCGAAGCGACGCCGCCGCGCCAGCTCATGACCAACGAGACGCATGTCGCCAGCAAGGAGGAGCTGGAAGGCTTCCTCGGGCGCCTGACCTCCGAGCTGGATGCCTGCGGCTTCCTCAGCAACGCGCAGAAGCGGCCCGGGATGATCCGCAACCTGCGCCACCTCTTCCAGCGCGGCGAGGTGACGGAGCAGGAATTGCGGACCCTGCACGGCGTGGTGAGCGAGCTGTCGCGCGGGCGCATGAAGCGCGGGCGGCCGGAGGAGGACGAGGAGCCGGGTTGAGCCGGCCTCCTCATCCCGCCGGCGCCGCCCCGACCTTCCGGATGCCCTTGCGCGCGGCATAGGCGGCCCTGTCCATCGGCCTGCCGCTCCCTGCCTTGTGGGACCGGTTCCGTCATGCGGCGTGTGACGGAACGGTCGCGCGCGGTGTTACCGGCGCGCCTGTTCCAGCACGAAGCGCACGCCGGGCCTGGCCAGCCCGCCCGCCACGCCGATGGGCGTGCCGTCGGCGCGCCAGCAGGCGGCGCCGGTCATCATTCCCGCTTCCCCGAAGGCGATCAGGTTCATGCCGCCGCCCACGGTCGGCACCGTCGCCACCTCGTGGCCCATGGCGGCCAGCTCCTCCCGCACCGTGGGGGCGACGCCGCCCTCGGCCTCCAGCGCCAGGCCCTGGGTCCAGATCCGGGGGGCCTCCACCGCCTCCTGCGGGCTCATGCCGTGGTCGATCATGTTCAGCACCGCCTGCATGGCCGAGCCGAAGATCTTCAGCCCGCCCGGCAGGCCCAGCGCGAAGACCGGCCTGCCGTCGCGCAGCACGATGGTCGGCGCCATGGAGGTGGTGATGCGCTTGCCCGGCGCCACGGACTGGGCGAGGCCCGGGCGCGGGTCGAAGTTGCACATGTAGTTGTTGGGGATCAGCCCCAGCCCGGGGATGCGGACCCGCGCGCCGAAGAGGCCGTTGATGGTCTGCGTCATGGCCACGACGTTGCCGGCGGCATCGGCGGTGGTGACATGGGTGGTGTCGGCGCTCTCGTCGAGCGGTGCCACGCCGGGCGCCCAGTCGCGCGCATGGCCGGGGTCGAACCCGGCCCGCCGTTCCTCCGCATAGGGCCTGGAGACCAGCCGCTCCACCGGGATGCGCACGAAAGCCGGGTCGGCGGTGACCATGGCGCGGTCGGCGAAGGCGAGCTTCAGCGCCTCGGCGATCCGGTGCAGGGTCGGCGCCGTGCCGAAGCCCAGGGCACGGAGGTCGAAGCCCTCCAGGAAGTTCAGCATCTGCACCATGTGCATGCCGCCGGCGGAGGGGGCGGGGGGACCGACCACCTCATGCCCGCGATAGGTGCCGCGCACCGGCTCGCGCTCGACCGGGGCGGTGCTGGCGAGGTCCTCCCGCGTCAGGATGCCGCCGTTGCGGGCGAACCAGTCGCAGGCGGCCTGCCCCAGCGCGCCCCGGTAGAAGGCGTCCGGCCCCTCCTGCGCGATGGTGCGCAGCGTCTCGGCCGTGTCGCCCTGGACCAGCCGCGCCCCGGCCTTCAGCGGCGTGCCGCCGGGCAGGAAGACCCGCGCCATCTCCGGGTCCCGCGCCAGATCGCCCGCGGCATCGGCGATGCAGTCGGCGAGATAGGTGGTGACGGCGAAGCCCCGGGCCGCGTGGCGGATCGCCGGCTCCATCACATCCGCGAGCGGCAGCGTGCCGTAGCGGGCCAGGATGTCGCACCAGGCGCGCAGCGCGCCCGGCGAGGCGACGGCCAGGGGGCCGACCGTGTTGGCCCGGCCCAGCGTCTCCATGCGCCGCGCCGGGTCTTCGGAGGCCGGGGTGTACATCGTCCCCGACCCCGCCAGCGGCGCGGCGGAAAGCCCGTCCACGATGATGTGGCGCCCGTCGGCGAGGCGCAGATGCGTCAGCCCGCCGCCCAGCGGCCCGGTCATCATCGGCTCGACCACCGAAAGGGCGAAGAAGGCGGCGATGGCGGCGTCCACCGCATTGCCCCCGGCCGCCAGCATCTCGGCCGCGGCGGCGGAACCCAGCGGGTGGTTGGTCACCGCCATGCCGCGGCTGCCGCTGGCCGGGGCCTTCTGCGTGGTGAAGGGCGATCCCGCCCGAGCGCGCCAGCCGCCGTCCATAGACTTCCCCTCGCGTTGAAACGGGCGCACCATCCTCCCGGCCGTCCGCCAAGCCAAGACGGGATTCCCCGTCCCAGCCCGGTTTTTGCCTCCATCCCTGTTGGTGGACAGGCTGACGGCCCGCCTCGTCTGTCCCGCCCCATTTGGGCCGCACACCGATCCGTCCGCTTCCGGAGGCTCCGCCATGCCCGATACGAACATGCCCGATCCCAGCCGCATGCGCTTCGCCGTGGGCCAGCCGGTCACGCGACGGGAGGACCCGATGCTGCTGCGGGGGGAGGGGCACTACACCGACGACCTGCAGGCCGAGGGGCAGGCCCATGCCTGGATGGTGCGCAGCCCCTATGCCCATGGCGTGATCAACGGCATCGACACGGCCGAGGCGAAGTCCATGCCGGGCGTGCTGGCGGTCTACACCGGTGCCGATCTCGCGGAATACGGCCCGATCAGATGCGCCATGCCGCTGAAGAATCGCGACGGCAGCCCGCTCGCCTCGCCGGTCCGCCCGGCGCTGGCGACGGACCGCGTGCGCTATGTCGGCGACCCGGTGGCCATCGTCATCGCCGAGACGCCGGCCGAGGCGCGCGACGCGGCGGAGGCGGTGATGCTGGACATCGACCCGCTCGACGCCGTCACCGAGGCCTCCGCCGCCGCCGCGCCGGGCGCGCCGCAGCTCTATGACGACGTACCGGGCAACGTGGTGCTGGACTGGCATTCGGGCGATGCGGAAAAGGTCGCCACCGCCTTCGCCACCGCCGCGCACCGGGTGAAGCTGCCGCTGCGCAACAACCGCATCGTGGTGGCCGCGATGGAGCCGCGTGCCGCCATCGCGGAATATGACGCGGAAAGCGGGCGCTACACGCTGCGCGCCTGCTCGCAGGGCGTCTTCGGCCTGCGCCGCCAGATCGCCGAGGACATCCTCAGGGTGCCGGTGGAGAAGGTGCATGTGCTGACCACGCAGGTCGGCGGCTCCTTCGGCATGAAGGGCACGGTCTATCCGGAATATCCCGGCATGTTCCACGCGGCGCGGCTGCTGGGCCGGCCGGTGAAGTGGACCGACGAGCGCTCCGGCTCCTTCGTGTCCGACCAGCACGGGCGCGACCACGAGACGGTGGCGGAGCTGGCGCTGGACGCGGAGGGACGCTTCCTGGCGGTGCGGCTGACCTCCTTCGCCAACATGGGCGCCTATCTCACCACGGTCGGGCCGCTGATGGGCACGATGGGCTTCGTGAAGAACGTCCAGTCCAACTACGCCACGCCGCTGATCGAGGTGGACACCAAGTCGGTCTTCACCAACACCAGCCCGGTCGGCGCCTATCGCGGCGCCGGGCGGCCCGAGGGCAACTACTACATGGAGCGGCTGGTCGAGGCCGCCGCGGCGCAGATCGGCATGGACCCGCTGGAACTGCGCCGCCGCAACCATATCCGCCCCGAGCAGATGCCCTATGACGCGGCCTCCGGCAGCCGGTACGATGGCGGCGAGTTCACCGCGCTGATGGAGGAGGCGCTGCGCCAGGCCGACTGGGACGGCTTCGCGGCCCGGCGGGAGGAAAGCGCCTCGCGCGGGTTGCTGCGCGGCCGCGGCCTCGGCAACTACCTCGAATGCACCGCCCCCGCCGGCAAGGAGCATGGCGGCGTGCGCTTCGAGGAGGATGGCGGCGTCACCATCATCACCGGCACGCTCGACTACGGCCAGGGCCACTGGACGCCCTTCGCGCAGCTCCTCGGCAGCCGCCTCGGCGTGCCCTTCGAGCGCATCCGGCTGATCCAGGGCGATTCCGACCTGCTGAAGCACGGCGGCGGCACCGGCGGCTCGCGCTCCATGATGTCCTCCGGCACCGCGATCATCGAGGCCTCGGAGAAGGTGATCGAGAAGGGCCGCGAGGCCGCCTCGCATCTCCTCGAAGCCGCCGTGGCGGATATCGAGTTCGACCCGGAGAATGGCCGCTTCGCCATCGCCGGCACGGATCGCGGCATCGGCATCCTGGAACTGGCCGCGCGCATGCGGGCCGCGCCGGAACTGCCGGAGGATCTGCGCTCCCTCGACGTGACGCATGTCACCGAGGACAAGCCGATGGCCTATCCCAATGGCTGCCACGTCGCCGAGGTCGAGGTCGATCCGGAGACCGGCCATGTGCATCTCGTGCGCTACCTCGCCGTCAGCGATTTCGGCGTCGAGGTGAACCCGCTGATGGTGCAGGGGCAGGTGCATGGCGGCGTCGCCCAGGGCATCGGCCAGGCGCTGATGGAGCGCGTCTCCTATGACGAGGGCGGGCAGATCCTGTCTGCCTCCTTCATGGACTACGCCCTGCCGCGTGCCGAGGACCTGCCGCCGATCCTCACTGCCTCCCGCCCCGTCCCGGCGAAGACCAACCCGGTCGGCGCCAAGGGCTGCGGCGAGGCCGGCTGCGCCGGCTCGCTGCCGGCGGTGATGAACGCCCTGGCCGATGCGCTGCGCGCCGCCGGGGCCGAGCCGGTGGACATGCCCGCCACGCCGGAGAAGGTCTGGATGGCGCTGCAGCGCACTTCGCGAGGCTGAGCAGCCTTGCCGTGCTTCGGGGGGAGGGTGTCCCCCCGGGGGCACTCACGGAAGCCTGTCAGGCTCCGGGTGCGATCAGGGCGACGGAGGGGAAATAGCTGCGGTAGCGTCCGACATCCCGCGTGAGCAGGGGCAGTTTCGCGACGGCAGCATGGGCGCCGATCAGGAAGTCTGGAAGCACACCTGTCCGTGACCCGCCGCGTGCCCGGTAGTTCTGGAAGGCCTTGCCAGCCAGGAACAAGGCCGCCCGGGGCATCGGCTGGAGCACGATTCCAGCCTCTTCCAGAAAGGCATCCACGGCTTCGATCGCCGGGAAGCGGACCGACAATTCAGCATAGACGATGTCGTTGATCAGCAATGGGCCGGCGACAGCCGCGGCATCGAGTTGCCGGATGGACCAGTCCACCCAGTTCGGGTCGTCGGTGGCCAGGTCGAGCAGGATATTGGTATCGACCAGCGTCATACCCCAGGTTCGCCCTCCGGACCCGCCTCGCTCGCCTCCTCAGTCGCCCCGCGTCAGGGCCATGATCTCGTCGGTGCTCATGCCATGCCCGGCCGCCCCCCGCAGCCGCTCGAAGCGGCTGCGGGGGGCGGCCGCGTCATCGGCGCGTGCCAGCACCACCCGGCCATCCGGTGCGACCTGGAATTCGACGGCGGTGCCGGTGGTGATGCCAAGCAGGTCCCGGACCGGCTTCGGGATGGTGACCTGCCCTTTGCTGGTGACGATGGTGGCCATGGCTTGCTTCCGGTAATACCGATGTTCCCTCCTGTCTCTTGATCACAAGTCTCGACGTCAGCATAGAGAGGTGT
>NZ_BDLP01000206.1:0-7868 GCF_001950415.1 Roseomonas sp. TAS13 | reverse complement strand
GGCGAGGGTGCCGTGGGCGAGGCGCCACCGCCCCCGGCCTGCGCCGTCGCGCCGCTGCGCCCGCCCAGGACGGCCACGCGGCCGGGGTTGAAGTTCACCGTCACGCGGCCGGAGAAGCCGGTCAGGGTCGAGCGTTCCTGCTCCACCACCACGGAGGAGACCAGCCGGTCGATCTGGCTGGCGGAAAGGCCGGTCGGCAGGCCCAGTTCGCCCGCCATGCGCTCATAGGCGATGCGCTGCGCGGAGGCATAGGCCTGCTCCCGCGCCTCCACGGCGTTCTTGGCCGTGGCCTCGGCCGGGACGCCGCGCTGGGTATAGCCGCCGCCCGTGGCGGGCGCGGCGGCGGCACCGGTCCCGGATGTCGGGGCGGCCGCACTGGCCTCCGGCGTGCTCGCGGCCGGGGCGCTCGCCGCCGGGGGCACGGGGGGCGGAATCGTGGGGAATCCCTGTGCCGCAGCCAGCCCGGGCAAGGCGCAGAGCGCGGGAAGAAGGGCAGCCACGAGGCGCAGGGATGTTGCACCGCCCCGCCAGACGTGGTGTTGCCTTCCGCTCGCGCCCAGGCTCGGCAGTTGGTCCGGCATCGTCCGCCCTTCAAAACCTTCCGAAGCCCTGGGGCATAGCCGATCGGGAGCGACCATGGCCAGCCTGACCTATCGTGACGCCGGGGTGGACATCGAGGCGGGTGACGCGCTGGTGGACGCCATCAAGCCCCTCGCCAGGTCCACGGACCGAAGCGGGACCATGGGCGGACTCGGCGGGTTCGGCGCGCTGTTCGACCTGAAGGCCGCGGGCTTCAAGGATCCGGTCCTGGTCTCCTCCACCGACGGCGTGGGCACCAAGCTGCGGCTGGCCATCGATTCGGGCCACCATGACGGCGTCGGCATCGACCTCGTGGCCATGTGCGTGAACGACCTCGTGGTGCAGGGCGCCGAGCCGCTCTTCTTTCTGGACTACTTCGCCACCGGCAAGCTGGAGGTGGCGCAGGCCAGCGCCGTGGTCGCCGGCATCGCCGAGGGCTGCCGCCAGGCGGGCTGCGCCCTGGTGGGCGGCGAGACCGCCGAGATGCCCGGCATGTACGGCAAGGGCGACTACGACCTCGCCGGCTTCTCGGTCGGCGCGGCGGAGCGCACGGACCTGCTGCCGAAGCCTGATGTCGGCGCGGGCGACGTGCTGCTGGGCCTGCTGTCCTCCGGCGTGCATTCCAATGGCTACTCGCTGGTGCGGCGGATCGTGGGGGGCGGCAATGCCGGGCTGAAGGACCCGGCCCCCTTCGCCAGCGGCAGGACGCTGGGCGAGGCGCTGCTGGAGCCGACCCGGATCTATGTGAAATCCGTCCTCGCCGTGCACCGCGCCGGGCTGCTGAAGGCCGCCGCGCATATCACCGGCGGCGGGCTGCCGGGCAACCTGCCGCGCGTGCTGCCGGCCGGCACCGTGGCGGTGGTGGATGCCGCCGCCTGGACGCCGCCGCCGGTCTTCGCCTGGCTGGCCAGGATGGGCGGCGTGGTGCCGGAGGAGATGCTGCGCGTCTTCAACTGCGGCCTCGGCATGGTGCTGGTGGTGGCCGAGAATTCCGTCGGGGAAGCCACGCGGCTGTTGCAGGAGGCTGGCGAGACGGTGGCCCGCATCGGACGCATCGAGACGGCGCCGGAGGGCGACGAGGCCAGCGTGCGGGTGGACAACCTGACAGCCCGGTGGCCGCAGCCGTGACAGGTCCGGCTGGCGGGGAGGACCGCCGCCCGCGCGTGGCGGTGCTGATCTCCGGCCGCGGCAGCAACATGGCCGCGCTGCTGGAGGCCGCCACCGATCCGTCCTATCCGGCGCGGATCGCGCTGGTCCTGTCCAACCGCGCCGGCGCCGCCGGGCTGGCGCGGGCGGAGGCCGCGGGCATTCCGGTGGCCGTGGTCGAGAGCCGCGCCCACAAGGGCGACCGGGAAGGCTTCGAGGCGGCGATGCAGGCTGTGCTGGAGTCGCACCGCATCGGGATGATCGCCCTGGCCGGCTTCATGCGCGTGCTGACGGAAGGCTTCACCCGCCGCTGGGAAGGCCGGATGCTGAACATCCACCCGTCCCTCCTGCCCGCCTTCCCGGGGCTGGACACGCATGCCCGCGCCCTGGAGGCCGGGGTGCGGCTGCATGGCTGCACGGTGCACCTGGTCTCGGCGGGGGTGGACGAGGGGCCGATCCTGGCCCAGGCCGCCGTGCCCGTGCTGCCGGGCGACGACGAGGCGACCCTCGCCGCCCGCGTGCTGGCGCAGGAGCACCGGCTCTATCCGGCCGCCCTGGCCTGGATGGCCGTCTGGCTGGCGCGCCACGGCGCCGGGCCGCTGCCCGCCATGCGCCGGATCGCCGAAGAGGCGACGGCCGCTCTGCCCTCTGCAACGGGCGCCATGGCGAATCCCTTGCCCGCCTTCGCTGCCCTGCCTACAGAAAAAGCCTGAATCCTCCGGCACAAGGCGGAGGCGTGAAGCAGGGATCGGGGCGGAGCATGGCCGAGGCACGGCAGCATATCGACATGGTACCGGTGCGGGCGGAGGACATCCTGTCCGAGCGCGAGGCCGGCTGGCACGCCTTCACCCGGGCCGCCGCCTGGGGAATCGGCGCGATCGTGGTGATCCTGCTGCTGCTCTACGCCTTCCTCGGCTGAGCCGGGGAGCGGGGTTTCCCGTCCGCAAGGCCGGGATGGGCGAGGGGCGGGATGCCGCCCCTCGCCCGGGCCGGAATCAGCCGGTGATCTCGGAACCGGCGAAGAAATACGCGATCTCGATCGCCGCGTTCTCCGGGCTGTCGGACCCGTGCACGCTGTTCGCCTCGATGCTCTCGGCGAAGAGCTTGCGGATGGTGCCCTCGGCGGCATTGGCCGGGTTGGTGGCGCCCATGATCTCGCGGTTCTTGGCCACGGCGCCCTCGCCCTCGAGGACCTGCACCACCACCGGGCCGGAGGTCATGAAGGAGACGAGGTCCTTGAAGAAGGGACGCTCCTTGTGCACGCCGTAGAAGGTCTCGGCCTGCTGCTGCGACATCAGGATGCGCTTCTGCGCGACGATGCGCAGGCCCTTCTCCTCGAACACGGCGTTGATCTTGCCGGTCAGGTTACGCCGGGTGGCGTCGGGCTTGATGATGCTGAAGGTACGCTCGATGGCCATCGGGCTGGGTTCCCTGCGAAAAAGGTAAGGCGCGCGCCCGATAGGCCGCCCGGAGCCCAGGCGCAAGCCCGCCGCTGCTCCAGCCGGTAGGACAAGGGGATGGGGCGGGGTTCCGGCACGGCATCTGCCGGACTCATCCAAGAATTCATCTGACATCCTGGATGCGATCGCCTATTCTCACGAAGCCGTGAGATTGATGGTTTTCCGTACCGATGCCGCATTTTCCTTTCCTGCGCCCATCCGCTGAAGACGAGCTGCGTACGGCGCTGGATTTTCTCGATAGCGCCTTGCGGGCCTCCCGCCACGCCGCGCGGCGCCACCATGTCGCGAAGGCCATCGAGCGCCTGGCGAGCGCGCACTACCTGCTTGGCCACCCGGAAGACCGGGAGCAGGAGGCTCTGGCCGTCCCGAGCGGGGCCGGCGTCCGGCCGGCCTGATCCCAGGGCGCTACCATCGCGGGAATGGTTACGGCCATCGCGGGTTGTGGCAGGCTGGGCCGGCACAGACAGGAACGGATGCCAGCCGATGCGGCATGAAACGGTGGCCTCCCCCGAGGAGGCCGTGGACCGCCTGGAGGCAATCTACGAGGCGGCCGTGGAGGCCGAGCGGGCGGCCCTGGACCGTTTCGTGTCCGGCGGCGCCGTGCCGACCGAGGCGGAGCGCGCCGCCTTCCGCTATCCGGCCCTGCATCTGCACTGGAATGCCGAGAACCTGCCCCCGGCGACCCGGCGGGCTTGGGCCAAGCTGCAACTGCCGGGCGATTATGCCACCACGGTGACGCAGCCCGCCGCCTTCCGGGCCTATCTGCTCGAACAGCTCCGCCCGCTGGCCGGGGAGTACGGCGTGCGCATCTCCGTGGGGCGCAGCGAGCAGGAGATCCCCTACCCCTATGTGCTGGAAGGCGGCGACGAACTGGCGCGCGGCGGCGTCTCGGCAGCGGCGCTGGCGCGCCACTTCCCGGTGCCCATGCTCTCGGCGGTGGGGGACGAGACCGCCGACGCGCTGTGGAAGTACCGGGAGGGCGAGCCACGGCCGCTGGCGCTCTTCGACGCGGTGCGGGTGGACTATTCGCTGCGCCGCCTCGTCCACTACACCGGCAGCGACTGGCGCCATGTCCGCCCCTGGATCCTGCTCACCAACTATCAGCGCTATGTGGAGCAGTTCACCGGCTGGGCGCTGAACGAGCTCGCCAGGCCCGGCAGTCCCTATAGCCGCCTGGTCCTGCCCGGCGGCGCCTCGGTGGGACGGGAGGATTCGCCCGAGGCGGGGGCCGAGCTGGTCGCCGCCGCGCCCTGGCAGCGTTTCCAGATGCCCGCCTACCACCTGCTGCGCGGCGACGGGCGGGATGGCGTGACCATCGTCAACATCGGCGTCGGCCCGTCCAACGCCAAGACGATCACCGACCACCTCGCGGTGCTGCGCCCGCATTGCTGGGTGATGATCGGCCATTGCGGCGGGCTGCGGCAGAGCCAGCAGATCGGCGACTACGTGCTGGCGCACGGCTATCTGCGGCGGGACAAGATCCTGGACGAACTGCTGCCGCCGGAAATCCCCGTCCCCGCCCTGGCGGAGGTGCAGGTCGCCTTGCAGGAGGCCGCCGTGCAGGTCACGGGCGAGCAGGGCGACGCGCTGAAGCGGCGTCTGCGGACCGGCACGGTCGTCACCTATGACGACCGCAACTGGGAGTTGCGCTGGTCGCAGGAGCGGCTGCGGATCAACCTGTCGCGCGCCATCGCCGTGGACATGGAAAGCGGTACGCTGGCCGCCCAGGGCTACCGGCTGCGGGTGCCCTACGGCACGCTGCTCTGCGTCTCCGACAAGCCGCTGCATGGCGAGATCAAGCTGCCCGGCGCCGCCACCGCCTTCTACCAGCGCGCCGTGAGCGAGCATCTCGCCATCGGCCTCGCCACCTTCGAGATCCTGCGCGGGCAGCTCGACGGGCTGCATTCGCGCAAGCTGCGCGCCTTCGACGAGCCACCCTTCCGGTAGCGCGCCGTGCCTTTCCGGGCCGCTGGACGGCCCGGCGACCGCCCCGTGAGGTCCGGCCAGCCTGTGGCGCAGGCGGCCGGGGCCATGAGGCCCGCGCGGGCCGGCCTCAGGCCAGCCTGGATGCCAAGCGAGGAACAGAGCCGGACATGCCCCCAGCCCCCGCCAAGCGACCCACGGGCCCGCAGAAGGACCCGCCGGATTCCGATCTCTGGAAGCGGCAGTTCACCATCTGGTACATTCTGGGCGCCTTCTTCCTGCTGACCTTCCTCCAGTCCATCTGGGCGAACTACTCGCAGGTGGAGACGGTGCCCTACTCGCAGTTCGAGACCCTGCTCGGCGAGGGCAGGATCTCCGAGGTCACCGTCTCCCAGGACACCATCAGGGGCCAGCTCAAGGAGGCGGAGGCGAACGGGCGGCGCGAGGTCAGCGCCGTGCGCGTCGATCCCGCCCTGGCGGAGCGGCTGAAGCAGCAGGGGGTCACGGTGGTGCGCGGCACGCCGCCGCCGGGCTTCCTGGCGCAGATGCTGACCTGGCTGGTGCCGATGGCGCTGCTCTACCTCGTCTGGATCTTCGCCTTCCGTCGCTTCGCCGCGAAGCAGGGCTTCGGCGGGGTGATGTCGATCGGCAAGTCGCGCGCCAAGATCTATGTCGAGAAGGACACCAGCGTGACCTTCGACGACGTGGCCGGGGTGGACGAGGCCAAGGCCGAGCTGCAGGAGGTCGTCTCCTTCCTCCGGGACCCGGCCTCCTATGGCCGGCTCGGCGGCCATGCGCCCAAGGGCATCCTGCTGGTCGGCCCGCCCGGCACCGGCAAGACCCTGCTGGCCCGCGCCGTGGCGGGCGAGGCCGGGGTGCCCTTCTTCTCCATCTCCGGTTCCGAATTCGTCGAGATGTTCGTGGGCGTCGGCGCCGCGCGGGTGCGCGACCTCTTTGCCGAGGCGCGCAAGGCGGCGCCCTGCATCATCTTCATCGACGAGCTGGACTCGCTGGGCCGCAGCCGTACCTCCGGCCTGTCCGGCGGCGCGGACGAGAAGGAACAGACGCTGAACCAGCTCCTGGCCGAGCTGGACGGCTTCGACCCGCGCAGCGGCGTGATCCTGCTCGGCGCCACCAACCGGCCGGAGGTGCTGGACCCCGCCCTGCTGCGCCCGGGGCGCTTCGACCGGCAGGTGCTGGTGGACCGCCCCGACCGCCGGGGGCGGCTGCAGATCCTGCGGGTGCATGCGCGCAGGATCCGCCTCGCCCCCGATGCCGATCTCGATGCCGTCGCCGCCCTGACCCCGGGCGCGACCGGCGCCGACCTCGCCAACATGCTGAACGAGGCCGCGCTGGCCGCGACCCGGCGCCAGGCGGAGGCGGTGGAGCAGAGCGACCTCATCGCCGCCGTGGAGCGGGTGCTGGCGGGGGTCGAGCGCCGCAGCCGCATCCTCAGCCCGCCGGAGCGCCGCCGCGTGGCGGTGCACGAGATGGGCCATGCGCTGGTGGCGGCCAACCTGAGCGGTGTCGATCCGGTGCTGAAGGTCTCGATCATCCCGCGTGGCATCGGCGCCCTGGGCTACACCATGCAGAGCCCGGCGGAGGAACGCTTCCTGCTGGCGCGGAGCGAGTTGCGCAACCGGATTGCCGTGCTGCTTGGCGGCCGCGCGGCGGAAACGCTGTTCTTCGACGGCGACATCTCCACCGGCGCCGCCGACGACCTCCAGCGCGCGACGGAAACGGCGCAGGAGATGGTGACGCGCTACGGCATGGCGGATGCCCTGGGCAACCGCACCTATGCGCCGCCTCGCCAGAGTTTCCTGGGCGACCTCGCCCTGCCGCCGTCGCGCGCCGAGGTGAGCGAGGCCACGGAGCGCGAGATCGACCTCGCCGTGCGCGAGCTGGTGGAGGAGGCCAACCGCCGCGCCACCCAGATCCTGGAGGCGCAGCGCGACCAGGTGGAGGCGGGCAGCCGGCTGCTGCTGGAGCGGGAAACCATCACGGCCGAGGATTTCCCGCCCCTGGTTCCGGCGGCGAAGCGCCGCGTCGCCGGGGCGCCCCCACTCCGGGAGGCGGGCATGGCGGAAGGCTGAGACCGGGCCGCGGAAGCCCTGACGCTCGCGCCCCGGTCTCGCGCACGGGGGCCGGTGGAGACGCTGCTGTGCCTGAACGGCCTTGGTTTCCCACCGTGCGGGCCGTTTTGGCACTTTAGGACTTTTAGGTTTTTAGTCCTTTATCTGCCAGAACGAGTCCTGATTAATTGTTCAGTTTAGGTAGTTGATGCTTTGATGACGTTGATTATATTCCTATAAACCGAGCGCGGTCCGGAAAGCAAGGCGCGTCTGAGGGCCGGCCAGGAAGCGTGACGCCGGGTCCTGGCGGGCGAGCGCATGCCGCTCGTCGGCCTGGAGCGGTGTCCGTTTGCCTTGGCTCACTTCAACCACTCCAGCCTGTTGTTTCGGGAGCATCTTCACGCGTCCGGATGATTCCATCCGGACGCGATCCGCTCTAGGGCGCGATCACCATGCAGGCCCCGCGCTTCATCCGGGCGCAGGCCTGCCGGGCGCTCGTCTCGCTCAGCCCTGCCACCTGGGCGCGGTAAAGGGTCTGCCCCTTCAGCCGCACCTTTTCCACCCGCACCGTCCCCGCGTTGCGCGCGGCGCTCCGGCGCGCGGCACTGGCCACCTTGCGCGCGGAGACGTTGCTCGGCAGCGCGCCGACCTGCACCGCCCACTCGCCCTTGCCGGCGCTGGAACGCGC
>NZ_BDLP01000205.1:0-7874 GCF_001950415.1 Roseomonas sp. TAS13 | reverse complement strand
TCGCGGCCTCCTCGTTGCCCGCATAGGAGGCCACCACCGTGCGGCCATGGTCCTTCAGTCTCTCGCTGATGGTTGCCCCGATGCCGCGCTGACCACCGGTGACAAGTGCGACGCGTGCCATGCTCTGACGCTCCTCACTTTCCTCGAAGCCCAGGCGCATATCACGGGCCCGGCGGCTTTACAAACCGACCAGACGGTTTGTATGGATGCTCCCGCAGCCGCACAGGTCCGCCTGGAAGCGGATTCACGTGGTTAGCCACCGGCGATCCCCCCCCCGGCACGCTCCGTCGGAGATGTTCCCTGGCCCGTGGAGCGTGACCACAGCTTGAAGGAAATCTGAAATGTCCTCGTCTTCTTTCACGGATACCCTGCCGACACCGGGCATGTTTCACGAACTGTTGACACCCGGCTGCAAGGTCATGCTCCAGGCAGCACAGGAAGGGAACCGGGCCATCCATGACGCGATCCGCTGTGAGATGAGGATCGCCATGGACGCGCAGCAGCAGGTCGGCACGGCATTGCAGAAGCTGCATACGAGCCCGGAGGCTGGCCAGCTTCCTCAGATACAGTCCAACATCACGCTGGCGATCCTTCACAGCCTGGAGCTTCGCGCCCGGAACATGCTGGACCTGGCCGAGCGGCTGCAGAACACGGGTATTCGGATGTTGACCATGACCACGGCAGGGGCCTCAGTTCGGCCCACGGAACAGTAGGGCGGAAATCGCCAGGGCCCACTCTCCGGCAGACGGATGTCTGTTCTTGGCCGGAGGGCAGGCTTTTCACGGTGCAGCGTTACCGCAAGCGAGAGAGAAGGGCCCCTTACGATGCGTACCGATCAATCCCCAACGGGTCTGGACCTTCTTCCGGCGCCTTATTCGCTCGCCGTCGACTACGCGGTGGATGCCTGGCAACGCGGCGTGCTGTTCCTGGACGTGCTGCGCCAACGCGGCAACCAGTACCATGAGCACATGGCCCAGCAGGCGCCCAATGTGCTCCGCTACGAGACCGAGCTGTTGCTGGACGGGCACAAGCTGGAACGCCCGGTGAATTACGGTCTGACGCGCGTCCTGCCGCCGGAAGGCGTCGAGATCGACCCGCTGAAGCGCCCCTTCATCGTCTTCGACCCGCGCGCCGGCAACGGGCCCGGCATTGGCGGCTTCAAGGCGGACAGCGAACTCGGCGTGGCGATGCGCGCGGGCCACCCCTGCTACTTCGTCGGCTTCCTGCCCTGGCCGCTGCCGGGCCAGACGATCGAGGACGTGGTCGTCGCCGGGACGCTCTTCGTGGAGCGGGTGGGCGAGATGCATAGCGAGAGCGACGGCAAGCCGGTGGTGATCGGCAACTGCCAGGCGGGCTGGCAGGTGATGATGGCGGCGGCGATGCGGCCCGAGCTGTTCGGCCCGATCATCATCGCCGGCACGCCGCTCTCCTACTGGGCCGGCACGCAGGGCGGCAGCCCGATGCGCTATCTGGGCGGGCTGCTGGGCGGCACCTGGATGACGGCGCTGGCGGGCGACCTCGGCAACGGCATCTTCGACGGCGCCTATCTGGTGCAGAACTTCGAGGCGCTGAACCCCGCCAACACGCTCTGGACCAAGCAGTACCACGTCTACGCCAACATCGACACGGAGCCGGCGCGCTACCTGGAGTTCGAGCGCTGGTGGGGCAGCCACGTGATGATGAACGCGGGCGAGATGCAGACGATCGTCGACGATCTCTTCGTCGGCAACAAGCTTTCCACGGCCGAGATCACCACCGGCGACGGCACGGTGCTCGACCTGCGCAACATCCGCTCGCCGGTCATCGTCTTCTGCTCCAAGGGCGACAACATCACCCCGCCGCAGCAGGCGCTGGGCTGGATCACCGATCTCTATGGCAGCCTGGAGGAGATCCGCGCCAACGGTCAGACCATCGTCTATGCCGTGCACGAGAGCATCGGGCATCTGGGGATCTTCGTGTCCGGCTCGGTGGCGCGCAAGGAGCACCAGCAGTTCGCCACCAATATCGACCTGATCGACGTGCTGCCGCCCGGGCTCTACGAGGCCGAGCTGGAGCAGCGGCTGCCGGAGGAGCCGGGGGCGGAGCTGGTGCGGACGGACTACATCTCGCGCTTCGCCGGCCGCGACCTGGACGACATCCGCGCGATCGTCGGCGGCGGCGAGGAGGAGGACCGGCGCTTCGCCGCGGTGGATCAGCTCTCACGCGTCAATCTCGGCCTGTACCGGACCTATGTGCAGCCCGCCATGCGGGCCGCGAGCAACGAGGCCACGGCGGACTGGCTGCGCCGGATGCACCCGCTGCGCCTCGGCTACGAGATGTTCTCCGACCACAATCCCTTCCTGCGAATGCTGGAGCCGCTGGCGGAGCAGGTGCGGGAGAACCGCCGGCCCGCCACGCCGGACAATCCCTTCCTGGCGATGCAGCAGCGCTTCTCCGACGAGGTCGTGCGCTCGCTCGACCTGTACCGGGAGATGCGCGACACGGCCTGCGAGCGCTTCTTCGAGGGCTTCTACGGCTCCGCTGCCGTGCAGGCGGCGCTGGGCATGCGCGCCGACAACCGCCCGCCGCGCCGCCGGCCGGGGCTGGAGCCGGAACGCCGGCAACTGGTGCGCCAGCGCGCGGCGGCGCTGCACGATCGCATCGCCGAGGGCGGACTGCCGGAGGCGCTGATCCGCTCCATGCTCTATGTCGGCCTGGCGGAGCGCGCCGCCGACCAGCGCAGCTTCGAGCTGCTGCGGCAGATGCGGCGGGAGAACGGTTCCGGCATGGACCTGCCGACCTTCAAGGCCGTGGTGCGGATGCAGTTCTTCATGCTGCTGCTGGACCCCGAGGAGGCGCTGGCCGCCCTGCCGCGCATGCTTTCCGGCACGCCCGGCGACGTGGTGGAGCAGGCGATGGAGAAGCTGCGCGCGGTGCTGACCGCGGGCGAGCCGCTGTCCAGCCGCGCGGCGGGGCGGCTGGAAACGATCGAGCGGATCTTCCGCACGGCGGCGGGGGAGGGGCGCCATGCCCTGCCCTCGCCCGACGAGACCGCGCGGGCGATCGAGGACAGCACCGGGATCGCGGAGCAGGCACCCGACAAGGACACCGTCGCGGCCTCCCCGGAAAAGGAGCGCCCGGCGGAAAGGCGCCCGGAGGGACATCCGGAGGGGCACAGGGAAGCGGCCTCCGCGCGGCGGCGGCGCCCCAGAGGGGATTGAGCCCGTGACCGTGGAATCCGCGGCCGGGGGCGGCCCGATCCAGAACCGGCTCTTCGACGAGATCGTCGTCGGCGACAGCGCCAGCCTGACGCGCACGGTCTCGCCGGAGGTGGTCGCGCTCTATGCCGCGGCCTCCGGCGCGCCGAGGCAGGGGGGCAAGCCGGTGGCGCACGGCATGCTGGCCGGGGCGCTGATCGCCAACCTGCTGGGCAACGAGCTGCCCGGCGCGGGCACCGTCTATCTCGGCCAGGAGATGCGCTTCGGCGCGCCGGTCCTGGCCGGCGACACGCTGGTGCTGCGGGCGACGGTGAAGGACAAGCAGCCCGCCCATCGGCTGGTGCTGCTCGACTGCGACTGCCGGCGCGGCGATGGCGAGGTGGTGCTGACCGGCACGGCCACCGTTTCCGCCCCCGCCGAGCGCGCCAGCAGCCCGGGCATGAGCGAGACGCCGGCGCTGATCCTGAAGCGCGCGCGGCACTACGAGGCGCTGATCCGCCGCGTCGCCGGCCATGGCACGCCGATCCCCTGCGCCGTGGCCCATCCTTGCGAGCATACGGCACTCGAGGGGCCGCTGGATGCGGGGCGGGAGGGCATCATCCGCCCGATCCTGGTCGGACCGGTGGCGAAGATCCGCGCCGTGGCGGAGGAGGCGGGGCTCGACCTCGGCGGCGTGGAGATCCAGGACGCGCCCCACAGCCATGCCGCCGCCGCCCAGGCCGTGGCGCTGGTGCGCGGCGGGCAGGCGGCGCTGCTGATGAAGGGCAGCCTGCATACGGACGAGCTGCTGCACGCCGTGCTGGACAAGGAGGCCGGGCTGCGCACCGCCCGCCGGCTCAGCCATGTCTTCATCATGGACGTGCCGACCTATCCGGAGCCGCTCTTCATCACCGATGCCGCGATCAACATCGTGCCGGACCTGAAGACCAAGGCCGACATCGTGCAGAACGTCGCCGACCTGCATCGCGGCCTGGGCCTCGGCGCGCCGCGCGTGGCCATCCTCTCGGCGGTGGAAACGGTGAACCCGGCCATCCCCGGCACGCTGGACGCGGCGGCGCTGTGCAAGATGGCCGATCGCGGCCAGATCACCGGCGCGCTGCTGGACGGGCCGCTGGCCATGGACAATGCCATCAGCATGGAGGCCGCGTGCATCAAGGGCATCCGGTCCGAGGTCGCGGGCCGTGCCCAGGTGCTGGTGGTGCCGGACCTGGAGGCGGGCAACATGCTGGCCAAGAACCTGACCTTCCTGGCCGGGGCGGAGGCCGCGGGCATCGTGCTCGGCGCCCGCGTGCCCATCATCCTGACCAGCCGGGCCGACAGCGTGCGGGCGCGGCTGGCCTCCTGCGCCGTGGCGGCGCTCTATGCCCAGGCCCTGGCCAAGAAGCCCGCCGCGACCGGAGCCCCCGCATGAGCGAGACCGTCCTTGTCCTGAACGCCGGCAGTTCCTCGATCAAGTTCCAGCTCTACGAGATCGGCGAGGGCGAGAGCCTGCGGCGCCGCTTCAAGGGGCAGATGGGCGGCATCGGCAGCGCGGCGCCGCGCCTCCACGCCGTGGACGCGGAAGACCGCGTGCTGGTGGACGAGGCGATGGAGGCCGAGGCCGCCGACACGATGGAGGAAGGCCAAGCGGCGCTGGGCGGCTGGCTGATGGCGCATCTGGGCACCCCGCCCGTCGCCGTCGGGCATCGCGTGGTGCATGGCGGCCCGGATTTCGCCGCGCCCGTGCTGGTGGACGACGCGGTGCTGGCGGCGCTGGAGGCGCTGGTGCCGCTGGCGCCGCTGCACCAGCCCTTCAACCTCGCGCCGATCCGCTCCATCCGCGCGCGGCGGCCGGACCTGCCGCAGGTCGCCTGTTTCGACACCGCCTTCCACCGTGGCCATCCGGAGGTGGCGGAACGCTTCGCCATTCCGGAATCCCTCTACCGGCAGGGTGTGCGGCGCTACGGCTTCCACGGCCTGTCCTACGAATACAT
The DNA here is from genome assembly GCF_001950415.1 of Roseomonas sp. TAS13. Taxonomy (NCBI): domain Bacteria; kingdom Pseudomonadati; phylum Pseudomonadota; class Alphaproteobacteria; order Acetobacterales; family Roseomonadaceae; genus Roseomonas; species Roseomonas sp. TAS13. The sequence continues at coordinate 2,704 of NZ_BDLP01000205.1, read as the reverse complement.
CGCCAGGCGCCTGCCGGAGGTGGCGCCGGAGATCGCGCAGGGCCGCGTCGTGGTGGCGCATCTGGGCAACGGCGCTTCCGCCTGCGCCATCGCGGACGGGCGCAGCATGGACAGCACCATGGGCTTCACCGCGCTGGACGGCCTGCCCATGGGCACGCGCCCCGGCAACCTCGATGCCGGGGTCGTCGTCCACCTCGCCTCCCAGGGCATGGATGCGGCGGCGTTGCAGGACTTCCTCTACCATGACTGCGGGCTGAAGGGCCTGTCCGGCTTCAGCAGCGACATGCGGGAGCTGCTGGCGAGCGACGTGCCCTCCGCCCGGCTGGCCATCGACTATTTCTGCTACCACACCGCCAAGGCGATTGCCGCGCTGGCCACCGCCATGGGGGGGATCGACGGCATCGTCTTCACCGCCGGCGTGGGCGAGAACGCGGCCCCGGTGCGCGAGGCGATCCTGCACCACTGCGCCTGGATGGGGGTGGAACCCGACCCCGTCCGCAACGCCGCGCATGGCCCGCTGATCTCCACCGGGGACAGCTGGCTGCGCGCCTATGTCATCCCGACCAACGAGGAACGCATGATCGCCCGCCACACGCTGGACGTGCTGCGGGGCCGCGCCGGGGGAACAGCGGCATGATCCCGCGCGAACGCGTCACGCTGGAAGGCCGGCGCGGCCTCGTCACCGGCATCGCCAATGACAGTTCCATCGCCTGGGGCTGCGCCCGCGCCTTCCGTGGCCTGGGCGCGGAGCTCGCCGTCACCTATCTGAACGACAAGGCGAGGCCGCATGTGGAGCCGCTGGCGCGGGAGCTGGAGGCGCCCATCCTCATGCCGCTGGACCTGGAGCAGCCGGGCCAGCTCGAAGCCGTTTTCGAGCGCATCGGGCGGGACTGGGGGCAGCTCGACTTCCTGCTGCATTCCATCGCCTTCGCCCCCCGCGAGGATCTGCACGGGCGCGTGGTGGACTGCTCGCGCGACGGCTTCCTGCGCGCCATGGACATCTCCTGCTGGTCCTTTCTGCGCATGGCAAAGCTCGCCGAGCCGCTGATGATGCGCGGCGGCGCGCTCTTCTGCATGAGCTACTACGGCTCCCAGCGCGTGGTGGAGCACTACAACATGATGGGGCCGGTGAAGGCCGCGCTGGAAAGCGCCACGCGCTACCTCGCCGCCGAACTCGGGCCCCAGGGTATCCGCGTCCACGCCATCTCGCCCGGCCCGCTCAAGACCCGCGCCGCTTCCGGCATCAACGACTTCGACGAGATGCTGGAACGCGCCCAGAGCACCGCCCCCGCCCGCAGCCTCGTCTCCATCGAGGATGTTGGCCTCGCCACCGCCTATCTCGCCACCGATGCCGCGAAGCTCGTCACCGGGCAGACGCTCTACATCGACGGCGGCTACAACATCATGGGCTGAGGGGCGCCGATCACGCCGCCGCGGCGGCGGAGGCCGAGCGGATGCCGAGATAGGCCTCGACGATGCGCCGGTCGGCCTGGAGCGCGCCCGGGTCGCCTTCCAGCACGACGGAGCCGTTTTCCAGCACGTAGCCGTAATCGGCGATGCGCAGCGCGGCGCGGGCATTCTGTTCCACCAGCAGGATGGAGACGCCGTTGCCGCGCAGGTCGGCGACGCTCTGCAGGATCTCCCGCACCACCAGGGGGGCGAGGCCGAGGCTGGGCTCGTCGAGCATCAGCAGGCGCGGCTCGCCCATCAGGGCGCGGCCCATGGCCAGCATCTGGCGCTCGCCGCCGGACAGCGTGCCGGCCTCCTGCCGCCGCCGCTCCTTCAGGCGCGGGAAGAGGCGGAAGACCTCCTCCAGCATGGGCTCGGCGCTGCCGGAACGGCGCAGGCGGAAGCGGCCGAGGCGGAGGTTGTCCTCCACCGTCATGCTGGTGAAGAGCTCGCGCTTCTCCGGCACGAGGCTGATGCCGTCGCGCACGCGTTCCTCGATGCCCTGCCGGGCGAGGCTGTGCCCGGCGAAGGCGACCTCGCCGCGCGACGGCAGCACGCCCATGATGGCGTTCAGCAGCGTGCTCTTGCCCGCGCCGTTCGGGCCCAGGATGGTGACGATGCTGGCCTGCGGCACGGCCAGCGACACGCCGGACACGGCGGGCACGCTGTCATAGGCGACGTGCAGGTCGCGCACCGCGAGAATGGGCGTCATGCCGCGCTGCCCAGATAGGCGTCGATCACCGCCGGGTTGTCCTGGATCTCCCGGGGGCGTCCCTGCGCCAGCTCGGCGCCGAAGCTCATCACCACCAGCCGGTCGGTGAGGTTCATCACGAAATCCATGTCGTGCTCCACCAGCAGGATGGTCATGCCCTCGTCGCGCAGCCCGTCCAGCAGCTGTGCCAGCGCCTCCTTCTCCATGTGGCGCAGCCCGGCGGCGGGTTCGTCGAGGAGGAGGACCACGGGATCGAGGCAGAGCGCGCGGGCGATCTCCACCAGCCGCTGCTGGCCGAGGGAAAGCTCGCTCGCCACCAGGTGCGCGACGGCGCCGAGGCCGACACGCTCGATCTGCCGCCGCGCCTCGGCGAAGATCCGCGCCTCCTCCGCCCCGTCCAGCGCCAGCGCGCCGCGCAGCGCCCCGGCGGCGCCGCGCAGGTGGACGCCGAGCGCCACGTTGTCCAGCACGGTCATGCCGTGCACCAGCTTCACGTGCTGGAAGGTGCGGGCGATGCCGAGCCGCGCGACGCCGCGCGCCGGC
>NZ_BDLP01000204.1:0-7880 GCF_001950415.1 Roseomonas sp. TAS13 | reverse complement strand
CGCCCTGGCTGGGCTTCGGCCTGCCTGCCCGGACCGTGCCGGATTACGCCACCCTGCCGGTGCCGCAGCCCGCACTGCAGCAGGCGACCCAGGCCGCCATCGGCGCCGGCAGGCTGAGCGCCGCACTGGTCCTTCCGGCCCTCACCTCCGCCGACATGGTCGCGGCCTGGCGGCAGGCGGCCCAACGCTGGCTCGACGCGGAGCAGAACCAGCCCGGCGCGCCCGGCATTCCGCTGGGCGGGGCGGAGGCCGCGCAGGTGATGTCGGGCCTGACACCGTCGGCGGAAGCCATCCTCGCCTGGCGCGACTGGCTGGCCCGGCGCCTGTCCTGGCACCCCAACTGAAGCGGTCCGGCCAGGGTTCCGCCGGAGCGCGGAGCTTCAGGCGAGAAGCGAGACCTTCCGCCCGGCCAGCGAGATCAGGTTCGAGGTGGCGTCGTTGCCGCTGTCGAAGAGGCTGAGCACCATGCTCACACTGCCGCTGGACTGGTCGCCTTCCTTCACCAGATAGCGCTGGATCATCTTCGCGACCTTCTTCGGGTCCTTCAGGTCGTCGAAGTCCACGCGCTTGGCCAGGATCGCCTTCTGCTTGTCGTAGTCCAGCAGGGCGAACTGCGAGGGCAGGGCATAGGCCCCCTTCACCACGGCGGTCAGCGCCGTATCGGCCATCAGCCCGGCGAGACTGGTGACGGAGGAGGCCTGGCGCTGGAAGTACAGGGCCTCCCGGAGACCGGCATTGCCGTCGCCGGCATCCTTCTCGAAGCGGTTCTCCAGCGCCTTGTCGATGATGCTCCCGACCAGCTTGCTGTCGGCCAGGGGATTACCGTCCTGGCCGCCGAACTGCTTGTTGATCGCCCGCAGGCGCGGGTCGACCATCCGGTTGGCGTAGCTCTTCTTGCTGCCCGGGTCCTCGGTCAGCAGCTTCTTCACCACCGCCTTCTGGTCGATCAGGTCCTCCAGCTGATAGGCCTCCAGCACCATCTTCAGGCTGCGGCGGTCCTTCATCAGGTCTTCGACCGAGGCGAACTTCTTCGCCGCCGCGCGCAGGCGGTCGGCATCGGCCGTCATGTCCTTGCGGGTCTCGAAGCGGGTCCGCAAGGTCTCCCCGTTCTTCTGGATCACCGCCCAGGCGGAAAGGCTGCCGATGCCGTCGAGCATGGCGTCAGACGCTCTCGGCCGCGAAGGCCTCGGCGCGCGGCGTGGGGATCACGGCCCTCTGGCCCTGTAGCCCTTCGATCATGTCGCGGTGCAGGCTCATCAGCGGCTCCAGGCTGGCGGCGTCATGCATGCGGGAGATGCTCTCGCGCTGCGCCCAGAGGCCCAGGGAGACCAGCCGGGCCTTCAAGGGGGGCGGCAGGGCGTTGCCCTCGCTCAGCAGGTCCGACAGCAGGATCGACCAGAGGCGGTGCGCCTTGTGCAGCGCCTTGATCCTCTCGATCCCCTGTTCCATGCCGTTGGCGAGCAGGGTGTTCACGTGCCGGAAGGCGGCGATCTCCGTATCGCGGGGGGAGACCATGGCGCTGGCGGCGGCGTAGCGGGCAATGCTCATGCGCGGAACCCGAATCCTTCAGGAGGCGAATGGGGGAGAGGGGGCGGCTGCTACGCCGCCCCCTCCGGTCTCAGCCGCGGAAGAGGCTGAGAAGGTTCTGGCTGCCCTGGTTGGCGATGGACAGGCTCTGCGTCGCCAGCTGCTGCTTGGTCTGCAGGCTGCTCAGCTGGGCGCTTTCCTCGGTCAGGTCGGCATCCACCAGCGCGCCGAGACCCTCCGTGAGGGAGTCGTTCAGCGAGGAGGTGAAGTCCTTCAGCCCATCGACCTGGTTGATCGCGGAGCCGATCTTGGAAAGGAAACCCGTCACCTTGGTGATCGCGGCATCCACCAGCTTCAGCGCCTGGGAATTGGCGGGGGAGTTGGTGGCGGTGACGGTGCCGGTCGTCGCGGTCGCCGTCACCGTGCCGTTGTTGACCACGAGGTTGCCGCTGCCGTCGATCGAGGCGGAAAGACCAGCGGACTGCATGGCGGTCGCCAGCTTCGAGACGACCGAGGTGCTGGAGTCGCCCGCGGTGACATTGACGGAGTTCAGCTCGGTATTGGCATTCGTGGCGGAGGTCAGGGTGCCATCGACCCCGGAGTCGTTCAGCTCGAACACGTAGTTCTTTGTCGAGCCGTCCGCCTGGTTCACCGCCACCGAGAAGACATCGGCATCGCTCGCGGTGTAGTCGCCGCTGAAGGCCAGCGTGCTGCCGTTCTGCGCCGTGAAGCCGGTCACCGCGCCGCCCGCCCCGGTCTGCAGCAGCGAGCCGAGGCCGAGGCCCGTGCCGGTGGAGGTGCGCAGGTCGCCGCCCGCCGTGTTCAGGATCGTGCCGGAGGTGTCGCTGACGACCTTCAGGCTGCCCGAGTTGTTGAGCAGGTTCACGCCGTTATAGGTGGCCGAGGCGGCGAAGTTGTCGATGTTGTCCATGATCGCCTTGGCCTGCTGGGCCAGGGTCGCCTGGTCGATGCCCGACTGGCCGACCTGCGACACGCTGGAGCGCAGGGTGTTCAGCTGGTCGCTGATCTTGGTGGCGGCACTCTGCGCCACGCCCAGCGCCGCCGAGCCGAAGGAGAGGTTGTCGCTCACCTTGCTCATGGAGCTCAGGTCGCCGCGCATCTTCTGGGCGATGGAGAAGATCGCCGAGTTGTCGCTGGCCTGGCCCACCTTCAGGCCGCTCTCCACCCGCGACTGCGTGCTGGAGAGGTCCTTGCTGATGGTGTTCAGCGCCCGGACGGCGGCCATCGCGGAGGAGTTGGTGTTGATCGAAGCCATAGTGCTTCTCCTGCGTCACTCATGTCGGCGGATGGCCTGGGCCTCTTGCCTGCATCCGCCGGGAAGCCGGCGCTCCTGCCGTCTCCCGGTCACGTCGTCGGCGCCGCACTGCGCTCCGTGACGAAGGGCATGTTGCCCGGAAAGCCTGAAGACACCGTTAAGTGGAGCAGCGATTCCCTGCCCCGCCACACGAATTTCCCGCTCAGCCGGCCGCGGCGGCGCCGAGGCCGAGGCTGGGGCCGGCGCCCGGCACCGGCAGCCCGGTCGCCATGTCCAGGCCCAGAACGGCGGCCTCGTGCGACATGACGCGCCGCACGATCTTCAGCGCGGTGTACCAGTCATCCGCCGCGGCCAGCACCATGGCGCGGTCCAGCATCGCGCGGACGGTCTCGGAGGTCGTCGCCTCCTGGAACTGCTGCACCAGATCGTGCGCCTCGGCGAAGGCGGCCTCGCGCATCTCCTCCAGCCCGACATAGGCGGTCTGGAGCGCGAAGTAGATGCGGCGGGCCGGCGTGTTCGCCAGCTCCGGCGCCATCACCTGCTTGCCGAACAGGAAGCGCGCCCGCACGGGCAGCTCGATGCGCGTGCGGTTGCGGAAACGGATGGATGCCCCGTTCACCACCATCAGGTCGCCCTGACGGAGTTCGAGGACCAATGTCGACATATGGCTTCTCCCAACAGGAGGAAGCTGGCGGGAAGCAGCGGCCGGGCGCCGCGCCCGGTCACGCTTTTCGATACGCTGCCAGCCCAACTGCAATTTTTGCACCCGAATCTGCCGCGCTAGGCCCGGGGCCTTCTGGCGTCTTGGGGCCCATCAGACAGGAAAGCGCTTAACAATCCCCTTCGGAACGGCCACGAACCCGCCTCAGCCCAGGAACTTGGTCAGGCTCAGCCCGGAGACCAGGGACAGCACCTTCCAGGATGCCTCCAGCTGCGTCTGGGCGCTTTGCAGCGTGGCGAGGGTGGCCTCGAAATCCACCTCCTCCAGCCCGGAAAGCTGCGTCTTCAGCGCATCCGTGGCCTCGCTGTGGCTGCTCAGCGCGGCCGTGATCGCGTTCTGCGCCAGCCCGACCCGGGAGGCATCGCGGGTGATGTCCGTCCCCACGGATTCGAGGTTTCCGGTGACCTTCTGCACCAGGGCGTCGAACTTCGCGGAGGACTGCTGCCCGTCGGTGAGCGAGGCCAGGATCGCGAGGTTGCCCATCAGCGCCCCCGCCCAGCCCGATGCCCCTACGCTGCCGGCGGGCACGCCATAGGCGATGGTGCGGCCATCGGCGCCCGCCACGCTGCGCGTGGCGGAGGAAGGGGCTGATTGCAGATAGGCCGAGAAGGGCGAATCCGTGGCCACCGCCTGCATGGCCTGCGACAGCACGGCCGTCGCATCGCTGCCGCTCAGCCCGGCAACGGCGCTGGCCACGCCGGACATCATGCCGGAACCGGCGATGCCGGATGCATCCGTGACGGCGGGATTGGCGGAATCCGCGCCGCTGAACAGGTATTCCCCGGCATACTGGGTGTTGAGCAGGGTCGCCACCTGCTGCATCGCCGCCTTCGCCGTGACGGCGACATCCGACGCCCGGGTCGCGCTGGTGCTGTTCAGCGTCAGCGCCGTGGCGCGGAATTCCGAGGCGATGTCGCCGAGTTGCGTCAGCGCCTGCTGCGACGCACTGGCACGGCCGGATGCCTGGTTCAGCGCCCCGGTATAGGCCGCGCGGCGGGCGATCTCGCCGCGCAGGCTGATGGCCTGCCGCGCCTGGGGCGCCTCGTCGCCATAGAGGCTGGCGACGCGCCCGCTGCCCGACTGGCGCGAAAGCAGGTCCACGCGGTCCCGCTGCGCCAGGGACTGCATCAGGATGCGCGAAAGGGTGCCGGTGGCGCCGGTTGCCGTCGCCGTCATCACCGCACCGCCGCGAAAAGATCGTCGTACATGGATCGCACGGCGCTCAGCATCCGCGCATTGGCCGCGTAGGCACTTTGCAGGCTCACCATCACCCCGGTCTCCGTATCGATATCCACGCCCGAAGCATCGTCGTGGCGCTGCTGCAGGCCGGTGAGCATCGTGGTGGCGGATTCGGCATCCGCGCTCGCCGCCGCGCGCGCGCCGGTATGCCGCGCCACCAGCCGCGCCGCGTAGTCCTCCGCCGTGCCGGCACCGCTGAGGCTGGAAACCTGCTTTCCCGAAGGCCCCAGCCCCGTGGTCAGGAAGGGGGCCTGCGCCGATCCGCTGGCCAGCCGGCTGCCGAAGGCGTGGTCGAGCACGCGGTCGATGCCGTTCGTGTAGCTGGCCGTCCCGTCCGCGGGCATGGAGGCGTCGGTCCCGTCGCGGACCTTGGAGGCATCCGCCGAGACGGCGGCGGAAACCTTCATGGTCGCGGCGAATCCCATGATGCCGCCGACATAGCCCTGGGCCGGATCGGCCACTCCGCCACCGGCATCGGTGAACAGCGCCAGCCCTTGTCCGGAGAGCCGCGAGGCCAGCCCGGCCGCGGCGCTGTCCAGCTCCGCCTGCTGCAACGGCAGGACCTCGTCGCGCATGCCGATATTGGCGCCGAGGCTGCCGCCGGCGAGCTGCCCTGTGACATCCAGGCCGCCCATCATGATGCCCGGCAGGCTGCCGCTCGCGCCGCCCGCACCGGTGCCGTACCAGTCCTCCAGCCCGACGGTGGCGGAGGCCATGCTGAACGCGTCGGAATCCTTGTCGAGCGGCAGCACCAGCCCGTTGCCGGCCACCAGCGCCACCGTGCCATTGTCCTGCGGGATCGACTTCACCGAGACCACGCCGGCGATCCGGGCGATGGCGCTGTCGCGCTGGTCCTGGAGGTCCGCGGTGCTGAGGCCCTGCGCCTGGAGGCCCGCGATGCGGGTGTTCAGCCCGGCCACTTGGCGCAGGCTGGCGTTCAGCGTCGCCACATCCGTCACCGCACCGTCCTGCGCCGTCTGGCGCGCGGTCTGGATGGCGGCGGAGGTCTCGTTGTAGCGGTGCGCCACCGCCCCGGCGGCACTCACCACGACATCCTGCAGCGAGGCTTCGCCCGGGGCGGCGCGCAGCGACACGAAGGCGCTGCGAAGCTGCGCGGTGAGGTCGGCAACCGACTGGCCGCTTTCGGGGTCGCCCTGCACCTGCTCGATCGGCTGCAACAGGGCCTCGCGCACCTTGGCCGCCGCCTGGCTGGAGATGGCGCCGTTCATGCTGGCGGTCAGCGCGGCGTCGACGCTGCGCCGCGCCTCCTGGCCGCGCACGCCGGAGGCGAGGCCCTCCACCGCCAGCGCGCTGCCGTCCACCGTCTTGCGGGTATAGCCCTCCGTCGCGGCGTTGCTGATGTTCGACGCAGTCTGGGAAACCTGCCGCTGCACCAGCGCCAGGCCGCTCTGGGCGATCGACAGGGCGAGATTCAGGCTCATGGGTTCGGCGCCGTTCCGGATGGGGTTTCGGGAGGTCGGTCCGCGCTCAGCGGGCCATGTTCAGCGTGTCCTGCAGCATCTCGTCCGTCTTGGTGACGATCTTCGTGTTGGCGCTGTAGGCCCGCTGGGCGAGGATCATCTTCGAGAATTCGGAGGCGATATCCACGTTGGACTGCTCCAGCGCCTTGGTGACGAGGCTGCCGGCACCGCTGCTGTTGGGGTCGGAGGCGCGGGCGTCGCCACTGGCCGGGGTGCGCAGATAGGCCTGCCCGTTGACGGACTGGAGCTTGTCCGGGTCGGAGAAGGTCACGACCGGCAGGCGCGCGATCATCTTGGACTCGCCATTGTCGTAGTTCAGCGAGACATCGCCGGATTCGTTGATCGAGACGGAGGAGAAGGAGCCGGGCGGCATGCCGTCCTGCGACAGGTCGCGCACGCTGTATTCCGTGCCGGTGAACTGCGTCATGCCGTCGGAGCGCTGGAAGCTGCCCATGTTGAGCTGGATCGCCTGTGCCCCCTGGCCGAAGTTGATGCCGCCCAGCGACACGCTGGCGGCCTCCCCGGCCGCGCCGCTGTTGCCAGACAGGCTGCCCGTCGCGTCGCTGAAGCTCGACAGCTTGCCGTCGGTGAAGTTCAGCGTGATGCTGCCGAGGTTGGCGCTGCCGGCCGTGCCGCCCGGGTTGGTAGCCGCCATGCTCCAGCTGCTGCCGCTGGTCTTGGTGAAGGCGACGGCCAGGCTGTGCTGCGTGCCGAGCCTGTCATAGACCTGGAACTGGGTGTTCACCACCTCGCCGGTCTCGGCATCGTTGGGCAGGTTGGCCGAGAGCGAGATGCCGCTCGTCGCCACCGGGTCGAAGACGCCCTGGTCCACCCGGATCGGCGAGATCTCGGTGCGGTTCACCGCGCCGCTGCCGTCCACGCTCCAGCCATTCAGGTAGTAACCCTGGCCGTTCACCAGATAGCCCTGCTTGTTGAGGCTGAAATCGCCGGCGCGGGTGTAGAAGGAGCGCGGATCGAAGCTCATGTTGTCGGCGGCGGTGCCGCTGATCGGCGAGGAGACCGAGAAGAACCCCTGCCCGGAGACGGCGAGGTCCAGGGCGTTGTCGGTCTGCTGGATCGAGCCCTGCACGCCGTTGGTGGCGCTGCCGCTCGCGATCACGGTGCTGGAGCTGATCGGCACGCCCGAGGCGGTGGGCACGCTCGTCGCCGTCACATAGTCCGAGAAGCTCGTATCCACGCGCTTGTAGCCGGTGGTCTGGCTGTTCGCGATGTTGTTGGCGACGTTGCTCAGCGCGCTGGATTGCGCGCTCAGCCCGCTGATGGCGGTGAACATGGATCCGTAGAGCGACATCGGGCGCTTTCCCCTGGCGGATGAACTGCGTGCCGCCCACCGCAATGCCCGTGCCAGCCCTGGCGGCCCCGGATCGCGGCCATCCCTGCCCCCGCCCGGCAAAGCCTGCCGGGTTTCCACCTCCGCCACGGCATCTCCTGCCGCCTGCCCGGGCCGGAGGGCTGGCAGGCCGCTTGCGTACAGGTGGCCGGGACCCGAAGGACCTTGCCGACGTGCTCAGCGCCCTGCCTGCCGCCATCACGAGAAACACCGCCGCCGGGGAGCGTGGCGGGGCCGGTAAGCAGCCCGTCGCGGCAGGCGGGGACGACTTCGCCACGGTGCTGG
>NZ_BDLP01000203.1:0-7883 GCF_001950415.1 Roseomonas sp. TAS13 | reverse complement strand
GCCCTGCTGGGCATCCCGGCGCGTTGGATCACCCTGCCGATCCTGATCTGGCAGCGGCTGTCCGGCGCCGGCACCGGCGCGCTGGGGCAGTCGGCGGCGCTGTCGCTGCTGCTCGCCGCGCTGGCCGCGCCGGGGCTGTTGGCGCAGCGGGCGGCGATCCGGGCCGCGTCGCTGCCCTCCGGCAAGCCCTTCGAGCCCTTGCGGGCGGGGCAGGGGGCCCGGCTGGGCGTGGCGCTGCTGTGGCTGGGCCTCGTACTCGTCCTGCTGGTGCCGCTGCTGTCGCTGCTGGCGGCCTCGCTTGTGCCGGCCTTCGGCGTGCCGATCTCCGCCGGCACGGCCACGCTGCGCCACTGGGGCGCGGCCTTCGCGCCGGGCTCGCAGACCCTGGGCGCGCTGGGCAATTCCCTGCTCCTGTCGGCCCTGGCGGCGCTGATCCTGGCCCTGGCGGCGCTGCCGGTGGCGATCTCGCTGCGTGGCCGGGCGGTCCGCATCGGGGCGATCGGGACGGATCTCTCCTATGCCCTGCCGGGGGCCTGCACCGGCGTCGCGGCGCTGCTGCTGGTCCTCTCCACCCCCTTTGGCGGTTGGGCCTATGGCACGCTGGCGCTGATCCTCTTCGCCTATCTGGCGCGGTTCCAGGCCATGGCCCTGCGGCCCGCCGCCGCCGCCGCGGCACGGCTCGACCCGCTGCTGGACTTCGCGGCGCGCGGCATGGGGGCGGGGCTCTGGTCCCGCCTGCGTTCCGTCCACCTGCCGCCGCTGACACCGGGGCTGGCCGCGGGGGGGATTCTCGTGGCGCTTCAGGCGGTGAACGAGGTCACGATCTCCACCCTGCTCCACGGCCCGGGCACGCAGACCCTGGGCGTGCTGGTCTTCAACCTCCAGGATGGGGGCGACGGCCCGCAGGCGGCGGCGGTGTCGCTGGTGGCCCTGCTCCTGGTGGCGGGGTTGATGGCCCTGGCCAGCCTCTTCGCGCGTCGGTTGCCGGATGGCACCCTGCCGTGGCGGCCATGAGACAGGCGCCGGGAATTCCGCATCCAGGCTCTTGCAAGTGAATTGAGGCGGTTGCCGTTCAACCTTCAAGCGGCTTATGAGACCCCTCAGAGTTTCACCACGAGACAGCAATGAAGAAGATCGCCCTGGTTCTGCTGGTCGCCCTGGCCGGATGCTCCACCACGCCGAAGGCGCCGGAGGTGGTGGACCCGCTGGAGGCATACCGGCCCGCCTGCAAGGAGAAGTGGCAGACGCTCTACGCCATCGAGAAGTGCGCGCAGGCGGGCTACGATCAGGCACGCGGCATGCCGGCGGTCGGCGAGACCCCCACCGCCAGCGCCGAGCCGGAAGCCCCCGCCACCAAGGCCGCTGCCAAGACCACCACGGCGCGCGGCCGCAGCCAGCGCCACTAGGCGACCGGAACGGGGCTTGCCTCGGAGGGACGCTTCGGGCGCCCGCCCGGAACGAGTCCGGATGGATCGGCCGCCGCAGCTTTTCGTCCCGGAAGCGGATTCGCGCTTCCTGACGATGCCTTCCTACAGCGATCCGCCCTGGTCCTGCCGCTTGCGCAGGCCGCGGGACAGGGCCGGGCCTTCCTCAGTGAAGCCACTGTCGCGAAGGAAGGCCAAGCCAGCCGCGGCACCGGATGGTGGCGCGGCCTCCAACCGGTCGCAGCCCGCCTGCCGTGCGGCCTGAGCCCCGGCCTTGAGCAGAAGACGCCCGATGCCACGCCTGCGGTCCGCCTCCGCGACACGGAGGGCCGATATCCGCGCGACAGGCCGGTTGTCCCGCAGGGTGGAATGCCAGTGCAGGGCGATGACGCCAGCCAGGGGGCCATAATCGGCTGCGACCAGAACGGCGCTGGCAGGGTCGCGCAGGAGGCGTTCCAGCCGTTCCGACATCTGCAAGGGTGGAATCGGCGGTCCATCCCCCTGCAGGAGGATGGCCAGCTCAGTGGCATCGGCAGGCAGAGCGCCCCGGATCTCGACCCCGTAGCGACGTCCCGGACTCAAGCTGCTACCTTGCCTGGCCGGATCGGGTCATGCCCCGGTCCGCCGCGATGGCCGTCGCGCCAGGATCCGCGATTCCGTCGACCTTCGGGGCATGGGGAGCGAGGGGCCGTCCGCTCCCCGATGCCGACGTCAGTCCAGATCAGCCTGGGCCAGTACCAGCGCCTTGGGATTATCGCGATCGAGGCCGAGGCGGATCTCGAAGAGGCGCTCATGCGCCGCCACGAGGCTCTCCACACCCTTCCGTCGTTCCGGACCCGAATATTGACCGGATTTCAGCAGCGCCTTCTCCGTGATCCGAAGCAATTCCCAGGCGATTTCGACATCGCCCTGATCGCAGGCCTGATGAAAGGCCAGGAGAAGCTTGTCTGACAGTCGCCGACTATGCCGCATCATGACTGGGCGAGGCGATTTATCGAGCGCCATGCCGAACCTCGCTTTGGTGATGAGATCACTATGTCGTGCATTGGCGCTGCCTTCCAGGCCTGTTCTCAAGGAGACCGACGAATCGGCGCGAATGTAGCGGGACGGCAACGGTATGGTTGTGGGCCGCAGGCAAACCACCCGCCCCGTCAATGTCGTTTCATGCTCGATAAGTTGTTTTATGCATAAGAGTTTCAACTCATGGTTGCATAAGACCCACATGCCTGCATGAAGGCTGCCGCAGAATCAAGCCTGTGACAAAGTGGGCTTTTGTTTGCCGGGGGGCTGCCGGTCCAGGCGGGCGGAATGCGGGCCGGGTGCTCATTCGGCCTGCTTCCCGATGCCGCTGGGCGGGATGGCGTCCGTTCCCGCGCAGCGGATCTCCGCCAGGAAGCGGCACAAGGTTTCCGGCAGAGGGCCGGTGCGGTAGGCGAGGTGGATCGGCGCCACCAGTTCCGGCATCGGCTCCAGCGCGCGATAGGCCACGCCTTCCAGGTTCAGCCGGCGCATGGAGACGGGCACGACGGATATCCCGAGTCCCGCCGCGACGAGGCTCAGCGTGGAAAGCATGCGCGGCGCCTCCTGGCCGATGAAGGGGCTGAAGCCGGCGGCGCGGCAGGCGGAGAGGATGCCGTCATAGAGCCCCGCCCCGCTGTGGCGGCGATACAGGATGAAGGTCTCGTGCCGCAGGGCGGCAAGGGGCAGGAGTTGCCGGCCGCCGCGCCCATGGGGTGCCAGCGGATGGGCTGTGGGCAGGGCGGCCAGCATCCTTTCCTCCAGCACGGCCTCGGCCACCAGCCCAGGCAGGGACAGGCTCGGGGCGCGGATGAAGGCGGCATCGAGCCGCTCCGCTTCCAGCGCCTGGATCAGCTCCGACGAGCTGCTTTCCTCCAGCACCAGCGTCACCCCCGGGGAGGACTGGCGGAAGCTCCGCAGCACGGAGGGCACGAAGGGGTGGAAGGCAGCCGAGCCGGTGAAGCCGATGGCGATCCGCCCCCTTTCACCGGCGGCGATGCCCCGCACATGCGCCACCGCCTCGTCCATCCTCTGCAGGATGCCGCGCGCCTCGGCGAGGAAGGCCGCGCCGCTCTCGGTGAGTGCCATGCCGCGCGGCTGCCGCTGGAAGAGCGTGACGCCGAGTTGGCGTTCCAGCAGGCGGATCTGCTGGCTCAGCGGCGGCTGCCGGATGCCGAGGCGTTCCGCCGCCCGGGTGAGGTGGCCGAACTCCGCCACGGCGACGAAGTAGCGGAGCAGGCGCGTCTCTATCACTGTGCCATATCCTGAAGATATGTCCTGGGGCTGTTCCATCTATTAGACAGAATGAAGGATGGAGCGTAGCCCGTCACTTCCGGCTGGTGCGTGGAAGCGATGCGCCGAAGGACTGGCGCGATGGAGGTGGCGATGCGGATGGAGGTGGGCCCGATGCAAGGCGAACAGGTGGCAGGGCGGCACGATCCCGGCCGGGCGGAACTCTTCCTGGGCTTTCTCGGCCTGGGCATGACGGCCTTCGGCGGCGCCCTGCCGCTGGCACGGCACATGATCGTGCAGAAGCGCCGCTGGATGAGCGAGACGGAGTTCACCGAGCTGCTCGGCCTCTGCCAGTTCCTGCCCGGCGGCAATGTGGTGAACCTGTCGGTGGCGGTGGGCTACCGCTTCGGCGGCGTGACCGGCGCGCTGGCGGCGATCTCCGGCCTGCTCGCGGTGCCCACGCTGGTGGTGATCGCGCTGGGCGTGATCTACGACCGCTACCACGACGATCCCTCCGTGCGGCACTTCTTCGCCGGCCTGGCCGCCGCCGCCGCCGGGCTGCTGCTGGCCATGGGCATCCGCATCGCCCGGCCGCTGCTCCGCCGCCCCTGGCCGGCCCTGGTGGCGCTGGTCTGCGTCCTGGCCATCGCCGTCTTCCGCCTGCCCCTGCTGCCGACCATGATCGTGTTGACGCCGCTGGCCATCCTGGCCTCGCGCCGGAGCGCCGCATGACGCCGGTGCTGGTCTCCATCGCCCTGATCTTCGGGGAGCTGTCGCTGCTGGCCTTCGGCGGCGGCAACAGCATCCTGCCGGAGATGCAGCGGCGTGTGGTCGAGGTGCATCACTGGATGTCGGCGGAGGAGTTCAGTGCCCTCTTCGCGCTGGCGCAGGCGGCGCCGGGGCCGAACCTGATGGTGGTGCCGCTGGTCGGCTGGACCGTGGCGGGCTGGCCCGGGCTGGCGGTGGCGAGCGCCGCGAAGTTCATCCCGTCCTCGGCCCTGACCATCCTCGCCGTGCGCCTCTGGGACCGCAGCCGGGACCGGCCCTGGCGCCGCTGGGTGCAGGAGGGACTGCTGCCGATGACCTCCGGCCTGGTGGTGGCCAGCGGCATCGTGATCACGGAGGCCTCGGTACGGGGCATCGGCCTGGCGCTGATCGCCCTGGCCTGCACCGCGATCCCGCTGCGCTGGAAGGTGCACCCGCTCTGGCTGCTGTTCGGAGGCGCCCTGGCGGGGCTGGCAGGGCTCGGAGCCCTGTAGCATCCGCGGGAACCTTTGGGGCGCGCGCTGCGGCGAGGCGCCCTAGGCCGCGCTGTCCCGGGGCCGCGTCAGGCCCAGCAGGAGGGCGCTCAAACCCGCATCGCCCACCAGTTGCGCGGCGCCGGACAGGGTGAACCAGCGGGTCTCCCGCTCCCGCCGTTCCGGCCAGTCCTCGAGCTGCTTCTCCACCCGCATGGGAAAGACCTGCACCTGGCAAGGCAGTTCCCGGCCGCTCCGCAACCGCTTGCTGTAGCAGTAGGAGCCCAGGGCTTTGGCCTGGACCTCGCCGATCAGCCCGGCTTCCTCATAGGCTTCCTTGGCGGCGAGCTCGTGCGGCGCCACGCCCTTCTCGGCCCAGCCCTTGGGGATGATCCAGCGATGCGTCTCGCGGCTGGTGACCAGCATCACCATCGTCTCTCCCGCCTGTTCGGCGATGGGCAGGGCCGCGTACTGGCAACCTTGCCCCTTCTTCTTCATCTTCTGTGACATTGCACGAGGTGGTGTCCTTCACGCCCGTTTCCGGGTCGAATCTTTCACGGTCCCTGATCGAATCTCGAAAATGGGCACGAAAACGGAAGATTACAATGCGGCTCCCGGTCCGGCGCGTCCATCCCGCCGGCCGGGAAAGTCGCCAGCCGCAGTGTGGCCAGGACGCCATGTGACGGTTAGAAGACGCCTCCGCGGTCAGGCATTCCTGTCCTGGCCGCGCGTTCCTGGCCGCGAGCGGCGGCTTTTCAAAGGTTTGTCCGATGCTCGGCTGGTTCCGCCGCATGCTTCCGCGCGAGGAGCGATTCTTCGGCCTGTTCCAGCAGCATTCCGCCGCGATCGTGGTGGGCGCCACGGAACTGCGGGCCATGCTGCGGGGCGGCGAGGCGACGGCCACGCATTTCCCGGCCGTGCTGGCCGCCGAGGATCATGCCGATGCCGTGACGCGGGAGGTCGTGCAGGCGGTGCGGCGGACCTTCGTCACCCCCTTCGACCGCGGCGACATCCAGGCGCTGATCGGCGCCATGGACGATACGCTGGACCAGATGAAGAAGACGGCCAAGACGATCCGCTTCTTCGGCATGACCGAGTTCGGGCCGGAGATGGGCCGCATGGGCGACACCATCCTGCGCTGTGCCGAGCTGCTGCGCGACACCGTGCCGCTGCTGTCGGACATCACCGGCAACGCCGCCCGCATCAACGCGCTCTGCGAATCCATCCGGGCGGCGGAGGGCGAGGCGGACGACATCCACGACGAGGGCGTGACCGAGCTGTTCCGCCGTATCTCGGAGGAGAAGGCACCGGACGGGGCGATGCGCTTCATCGCGGTGCGCGAGGTCTTCGACCAGCTCGAACGGGTGGTCGATCTCTTCGACGACGCGGCGAATCAGGTCGAGAGCATCGTCATCGAGCACGTCTGAGCCGGGAGCCCTGCCCATGCCGGTCGAGACCCTCGCCCTGCCGCTGCTCGTCGGCCTGATCGCCGTCGCGCTGTTCTTCGATTTCCTGAATGGGCTGCACGACGCCGCCAACGCCATCGCCACCATCGTGGCGACGCGTGTGCTGCGGCCGCATCATGCCGTGGCCTGGGCGGCCTTCTTCAACTTCATCGCCTTCCTGTTCTTCGGCCTGCACGTGGCCAAGACCATCGGCACCGGCATCGTGGACGCGGAGATCGTGGATGCGCGGGTGATCTTCGGCGCGCTGGCCGGCGCCATCGCCTGGAACATCATCACCTGGTGGCGCGGCATCCCGTCCTCCTCCTCCCATGCGCTGGTCGGCGGCATCCTGGGGGCCGGCACGGTGAAGGCGGGGATCGGGGCGATCGTCTGGTCCGGCCTGGGCAAGACGGTCGCGGCCATCGTGCTCTCTCCGCTGCTGGGGCTGGTCCTGGCGCTGCTGCTGGTCTTCGCCGTGTCCTGGATCTTCGCGCGGTCCACCCCCTTCGCGGTGGACCGCTCCTTCCGGATCCTGCAGTTCTTCTCGGCCTCCGCCTATGCGCTCGGCCATGGCGGCAACGACGCGCAGAAGACCATGGGGATCATCGCCGTCCTGCTCTATTCCCAGGGGATGCTGGGCGGCGAGTTCCACGTGCCGCTCTGGGTCGTGCTGTCCTGCCATGCCGCCATCGCGCTGGGCACGCTGACGGGCGGCTGGCGCATCGTCCATACCATGGGCTCCCGCATCACCCGGCTGACCCCGGTGCAGGGCTTCTGCGCCGAGACCGGCGGCGCCATCACGCTCTTCATGGCCACGGGCTTCGGCGTGCCCGTCTCCACCACCCATACCATCACCGGCGCCATCGTCGGCGTCGGCTCGGCGCGTCGTGCCTCGGCGGTGCGCTGGGGGGTGGCCGGCAGCATCGTGGTGGCCTGGGTCGTCACGCTGCCCGCCTCGGCGGCGATCGCGGCGCTGGCCTACTGGGCGGTGGGCTTCCTCGGCTGAGGCGCTGGGCTGGCACGGCCGCCAGCCTCCGGAAGCCCCGCTGGCGGGATGTATCCATGGGGGCTCGGCCGGGTTCCGGCCCACGCGGGTTGGGCGCATAGTCCCGCCCCGCCACGGCCGGGCGGTCGTTCCGCGAGAGCCTTTCCCCCTGTGCCATGACGAGGGGACCGCCTTCCCGCACCGGCCGCCCCCGGAACCGGACCCGAAGCAGACAGGATTGTTTCCGATGCAGAACAGCGAAGAGATCTGGCGCCACGTCGAGAAGAAGCGCGACGACTATATCGGCCTGTCCGACCGGGTCTGGGGCATGCCGGAACTGGCCTATGGCGAGCACCGCTCGGTGGCGGAGCATATTGCCCAGCTGGAGAAGGAAGGCTTCCGCATCACGAAGGATGTCGCGGGCATCCCGACCGCGGTGATGGGCGAGGCGGGCGAGGGCGGGCCGGTGATCGCCATCCTGGGCGAGTACGACGCGCTGCCCGGGCTGAGCCAGGAGGCCGGCCTGGCCGAGCCGCGCCCG
>NZ_BDLP01000202.1:0-7915 GCF_001950415.1 Roseomonas sp. TAS13 | reverse complement strand
GCCACCTGGCGGGCGACCCGGTCCTGGCCGAGGCGCATCGCCGGATGCTGCCGCCGCCACGCCGCCCGCGGCTGGACCCGCTCGATCCCGCCCTGCTGCTGGGCCTGGCGCGGGTGGAGGAAGCGGAACGGCTGGAGGAGGTGCTTCCGGCCCTGTCCCGGGCGGAAAAGGCCGCCGTGCTTGGCGACGCCCGCGGGCTGGACCTGCTGCTGGCCATGACGGGGCGGTGACGGGGGCGGCCCCGTTCAGCTTTCCGCCAGGGCGGGCATCCAGTGCGCGAGCTGGCCCGGCTCGCTCGGCCTGCCCAGCAGGAAGCCCTGGCCCTGGGTGCAACCGGCCTCGCGGAGCTGCTGGAGCTGGTCCTGGCGCTCGATCCCTTCCGCCGTGGTGGTCATGCCCAGGGTATGTGCCAGGGCGGCGATCGAGTTCACGATCGCCAGGGAATCCGGCCGCGCCGACATCTCCCGCACAAAGGACTGGTCGATCTTGATCTTGTCGAAGGCGAAGCTGCGCAGGTAGCTGAGCGAGGAATAGCCCGTCCCGAAATCGTCCAGCGCCGTGCTGATGCCGAGGTCGCGGAACTGGCGGAGAATGGCCATGACGCGCTCGTTGTCCTGCAGCAGCGCGGATTCCGTGATCTCCAGCTCCAGCCGGCACGGCGGCAGGCCGGAGGTCTCCAGCGCCGTGCGGACGGCCTGCACGATGTCGCCGCGCTGGAACTGCAGGGCCGACAGGTTCACCGCCACCCTGATCGGGTTCGGCCAGCGCATCGCCTCGGCACAGGCGCGGCGCAGCACCCATTCGCCGATGGGCACGATGAGGCCCATCTCCTCGGCCAGGGGGATGAACTGCGCCGGAGAGATCGGGCCGCGCTGCGGGTGGCGCCAGCGCAGCAGGGTCTCGAAGCCGTTGAGCCGGCCGTCCTCCAGATCGAAGATCGGCTGGTAGACGAGGGTCAGCTGCTCCTGTGCCAGGGCCGTGCGCAGGTCGGCCTCCAGCAGCGCCCGCTCGTGGATCTCGGCCTCCATCGCATCCTCGAAGATGCGGTAGGTGCCGCGCCCGGATTCCTTGGCGCGGTAGAGGGCGAGGTCGGCCTTGCTGAGCAGCTGGTCCGGCGTGACCCGGTTGTCCTGCGTCGCGGCGATGCCGATGCTCACGCCCACCACCACGACCCGTCCGGACAGGCTGTAGGGCGCGCCGATCACCTCGATGATGCGCTGGGCCAGGAGCTCCGCCTGGTGCGGCTGGTCGAGCGAGCGGTGCAGCACGGCGAACTCGTCGCCGCTCAGCCGCGCCACGACCTCCGTGGAGCGCAGGCAGCCCTGCAGGCGCTGCCCCACCAGCTCCAGCAGCGCATCGCCCGCCGGATGGCCGAGCGTGTCGTTCACCAGCTTGAACTGGTCGAGGTCGAGGCAGAGCACGGCCATCTCGTCGCGCCCCGGCCGCAGGTCCTGCAGCGCCTCCTTCACCTGGCTGCGAAAGAGATGCCGGTTGGGCAGGCGCGTGAGCATGTCGTGATGCGCCATGAAGCGGATGCTGGCCTCGGTGCGCCGGCGCTCGGTGATGTCGTCATAGGTCGCGATCCAGCCGCCATCCGGCATCGGCTCCTGCGTCACCTCCAGGGCGCGGCCCTCGGGCACCTCCACCACCAGCTCGGCGCGCTGCTGCTGTTCCGAGAGGCGGCGGTGCTCCTCCAGGCTGCGCTGCGCCAGCTCCCGCCCCGAACGCTGATGCCCGGCGAGGCGGAACAGCTCCTCCGCCTGCATCCCCTGCCGCACCGAGGCGGGCGGGATGTCGAAGAGGTCGAGGAAGCGGACATTGCAGACGATCAGCCGCTGCGCCGCATCCACCATGCACAAGCCCTGCGACATGTTGTTCAGCGCGGCATCGAAGCGCGTGTTCTGCATGTGCAGGTCGCGGTCGCGCTGGTGCAGGACCTCGTTCTGCGCCTGCGCCTCCAGCATCGCCTCCTGCACGTTCTCCTTGGCCTCGATCAGCTCCTGCCGGTTGCGGCTGAGGTCGGAGACCAGTGCCTGCATCCGTGCATAGGTCTGCCGCAGCAGGCGGTTGTTGCCGATCAGGAAGGCGACGAGGCCCAGGGAGCACAGGATCAGCCCGAGCAGGACGCCCGAGAAGGTCCAGTGCAGCACCGTCAGGTCGCGCAGGTCCTGGGCATTGCGCTCGGAACTGTCGCCATAGGCGGCCGCCGAGATGCGCAGCAGGTCCTGGTTGATGGGGGCCAGCAGCCGCAGAACCTCCTGCGGCGTGCCGGCCGCCCCCAGCCGTGGCAGCAGCGCCTGGACCTGGGTGGCGACCTGGTGTGCCCTCGCCAGGGCCGCGTCCATATCCGGGCGCCGGTCGAAGAACTCGCGCGCCTCGCCATTGCCGAAGAGCTGCAGCCGGTTCTTGAAGATGTCGAGCCAGAGCTGGACCTGCTCCTCGTCCCGGTCGCCGTCGGGCAGGGCGTAGAGGGCCACCACGGTCTGCAGCCGGTTCAGCTCCGGCACGGACTGGGTCACCAGCCAGGTGAGGTTGTAGCGCGACACGTTCTCCAGCGCGTGCTGGCGCTGGACGATCAGGACGGACAGGTAGAAGGCCACGCCGATCAGCAGGATCGTGGCCGCCAGCAGCACGGATCGCGAGCGCGAGGCCCAGGCCGGCAGGGCGATCGATGCCGGGAGCGCGGGAGGGCCGGCGGCAGGCTCCATCGGGCTACTTGACGATCAGCCGCGTCACCTGCCAGGCGGAGCGCCCATAGTAGCGCTGCGCGCGGAGATCGGGGTTGCTGTCATAGGGATAGACGATGAAGAACGGACCCTTGTCACTGACCGGCATGTAGTTGCCGTCCCGCTTGAAGGCGAGCAGCGTGCCGAAGCGGGAGAAATCCTCCACCGGCAGTTCGGTCGTGTACTCGTTGAGGGCAACGGCCTGCACCGTGGTGCCGAAGGCGCCCAGCTCCTCCAGCAACTTGGCCATCGGCACACCCTCGAAGCGCACTGGCTGCTCGTACCAGGGGGTCTGGGTCACGATGCTGCTCATGCCCAGGGCTTCCAGCATCGGGCGGTCGAGCCGGGCCAGATCGCCGTCGTTAAAAACCTTGATCTTGCCCGCAACGGTCAGGACAGGCCTGGCAGCCGGTGTCCCGAGTGGGCCGGCGGCGCCGGCCAGCAGGGCGCCCGTCAGGCTCGTCAGGAGCCTTGCCATGGAGCGTCGCGTCAGCCGATCGTCCATCGTTATCCTCTCCACAAGCGAGCGCCCCAGGCCATTCCGGCCAGCATACGTGATTTTCCTGGTGCAATCACCCTTCAAGGTTGTGAATTCTTTCCGTTACTAGCTTTCCGGCGTCGGAATGACCGGAATAGGTACAACCTTCCGCCAGGCCGTCCGGTCCTCGCCGCACGACGACGCGGTCGAGTCCATCCAATTCGGTGGAAAGCTGTCCCCAGATCCAGCGCGCCACGTTCTCCAGGCTGGGATGCTCCAGGCCCTCGATGTCATTCAGGTAGGTGTGGTCGACTTTCAGCCGGACCTTCTCCACCACCTTCTCCACCTCGTAGAGGTTATGGGACCAGCCATAGACCGGGTCCGGCTCGCCCCGCAGAAAGACCTGCACCAGGAAGGAATGCCCGTGCAGCCCCGAGAAGGGGGGAAGCTGGTGCGCGGCCTCGAAGGTGAATTCCTTCAGGGTTTCAATCATGATCGTTCCCGAGCCGCAGGATGCGGCAAGCTGTGGAATTGTATCACGACAATAACAACAACCATAAGGTTATGGTTTACGAGGAAAACAACCTTTGGTGGAGTGTGGCCTGTTTTCCACGTGACGGGTCCAGGCCCGGCCACAGCGAGGGTCGGGCTGCGAGGGCTTCCGGAACCGCGTGGATGTAGGCGGTAACGAGGAAAACTGCCAGGTTGAAAGAAATTCTCATTCTCGCCTCTGGTCCTGTTCTTGTGAAGGAAGCGATTGTTCTTGGAGATTGTTATCCATCCATGACCGGCAACAGGATGCACCCGTTCCGGAACACGTGGCGCAGGCCGCGCCGCATCGACCGCATTTTGGAGGACCACGATGTCTGCTGCCTCGATGAATCAGGCCGCCTGCGAGAAGTGCACCTTCTTCGACCTGCACATGGCCGGGCAAGCCGCCCCGAAGGATGACGAGAAGCTGGGCCTCTGTCGCTACAACCCGCCGGTGACGCAGCCCAGCGCCGAGGCCCATGGCCTCTGGCCCAAGGTTTCCAACGACGATTGGTGCGGGCACTACGAGCCGGAAACCAAGCACTGAGCTTTCCGGCCGGGACCGGTCCGGTGACCTGACAGGCTTCTCCCGGCCGGTCCAAACCTCACCCCGGCCCGGGGCGAAGGCGGACCGGCGTCAGGCCGCCGGAGGCAGGGGTCAGGGGATGCCGATCAGTTTATGGGTTTGCAGCGACAGCCGCCATTGTGGGTGTTCCAGGCAGTAGCGCACCGCCGCCTCGGTATGGGCCAGCCGGTCCGGGCCATCCATCGGCTGCAGGTAGAAATGCCCGAATTCCAACGGTGGCAGGGAATCGGGCATCAGCATGGGCTGTGGAAAGACAAGCTTCAACTCGGAGCCGCACCGGACCTTGAGCGGGGCGCCGGCCTTGGGGCTGATGCACAGCCAGTCGATCCCCTCTGGCGGCTCCACCGTCCCGTTACTTTCCACCGCGATCTCGAAGCCCCGCTCGTGCACCGCCGCGATCAGGTGCGTGTCGAGTTGCAACAGCGGTTCGCCGCCCGTGAAGACCACGTAGCGATGCGACGCACCGCCGGGCCAGGCGGCCTCGATCGCCGCGGCCAGGGCCCCGGCATCCGCGAAGCGGCCGCCGCCTTCGCCATCCATGCCGATGAAGTCCGTGTCGCAGAACTGGCAGACCGCCCCGGCACGGTCCTCCTCCCGCCCGCTCCAGAGGTTGCAGCCGGCGAAGCGGCAGAAGACCGAGGGCCGGCCAGCCTGTGCGCCCTCGCCCTGGAGGGTCGCGAAGATCTCCTTGACGGCGTAGCTCATGCTGCGCCCACCACGGCCCGCAAGGGCATGGACAGGTCGTTGATGCTGTCATCCGCCCGCTGCCACCAACGGGGTGCCCCGTCCAGGGCGGCGGCGGGCAGGAAGGCCAGGGGATCGCCGTCGAAGGTGACGGTGTTGGTGGGCGTTTCCTCGATCCGGATGCCGACGCAGCGCAGCCGGCCGCCATCCTCCGCCAGGAACGTGTTCAGCTTGCTCATGAACAGGCAGGCCAGGACCTCGGTGGTCGGGTCGCCGGGCGTGACCAGGAGGCGGTCCAGGCGATGCGGCTCGTTCTGGCGGAACCAGGCCAGCAACGGGTCGTGTTCCGCGATCTGAAAGGCATGATCCACTGCCCCGTCGATCCAGCGGTGCCAACGGGACTTCGCGCGCTCGAAGGGCTCGACCATGTTGGCGTGGCCGTCCAGCGGCGCCGGGCGGGCCGCCTCCAGCCGCACCGTCACCGTCTCGTTGTGCCCATGCGGCACGGCGCATTTCTCCGAACCGCCCGACAGCAGGCGGTGCCCCATGGCATAGCGGCGTGAAAAGACGAGACCGAACATGCGCGGTCCTCTAGACCAAGGCGGGCCCGTATAGAAGCGAGGAGCGCCCGGCCCGGCTCCGCGTTCGCGGCAGGGCGGCCCAAAGGAACCAAGTCAGAGAAACCAGGACAGTCCCTGGAAGCCGAGCCAGCAGATGGCGATGAGCACCGCCGCCGCGAAGAGGCAGCCCGCCGCGGTCAGCGCCACGCCCCAGCCGACCAGCCGGTTGTCGCGCTCCACCACACCCAGGGCCATGACGATGTTGCCAAAGGCCGGCGGGCCATTGGTGCCGGGGCCGGGCAGGATCAGCATCACGGCGCAGAGCACGGTGAGCCAGCCGACGAGCCGGTCCCCGGCAGGGGAGGTGAACCAGCCGTCATGCGGGTGCAGCCGCGCCTCGAAGCGCCGCAGCCAGCGGGAGGAACTCCCCGACAGGCGGAGAAGGTCGGCGCGCTTCACCGAGCGCCGTGCCAGAAAGCCGGGCAGGGCCGGCACCTGGCGGCCCAGGCCCATCTGCGCACCCAGCAGGAGCATCGGCAGGCCGAAGACGCTGGCCATGCCGGGCAGCAGCGCCGGCAGGCAGAGGAGCAGGATCAGCAGGCCGAAGGCGCGGTCGCCGAAGGCTTCCGCCATCTCGCCCAGGGTGATCCGCTCGCCCGGACAGGCGGCCGCGACCTCCGCGATGATGCGGGAGATGGGAGCACCCTCATGCAGATCGCCGCCATGGGAGGCACCGCCTGTGGTCGTGGAGGGGCCGGGCGTGGAAGGGGAGCGCTGCGGCCGCAGGGCCGCCTCGTCGGAAACACCATCCATGCGGAAAAGCCTGCTCCTCCTCGCGGGTCGTCGGGGCGGCCCATGCCGGGCACCGGCACGCAAGCTGGGGGCTGGCGGAGGCGAAAGCGAGATCGAAAGTGGATTTTTCTCCATCTTATTACAATCGGTCACCCTCCGCCTGCCTTCGGCGGGATCGGACGGGGCTTCCCGCGCGGCCGGGCGGCATGCTCCAAGCGATGCCATGCGGGACGTTGATCTGGCGCTCTGCCTGGCGGTCGATGTGTCCGCCTCGGTGGATTACGACGAGTTCGGGCTGATGATGGGCGGGCTGGCCGCGGCCTGGCGGCAGGCGGCGCTGGTCGCCGCCGCGACCTCGGGCCCGCGCGGGGCGGTGGCGGTGACGCTGCTGCAATGGTCCGGACCGGGGGCACAGGCCCTGGCGGTTCCCTGGCTGCTCGTGACGGATGGGGCCTCCGCCTCGGCCCTGGCCGATGCGATCGACAACTCCCCCCGCCTGCCGCCACCCGGCGCCACCGCGCTGGGCGAGGGTATGGCGGCCGCCCTGGCGCGGCTGGCGGCCTTTCCGGCGTGGGCGGAACGGCTGGTGCTCGATGTCTCGGGCGACGGGGCGGGCAATACCGGCCGCCCTTCCGGTCCGGTGCGGGATCTGGCGGTGGAGGCGGGGGTGGTGGTCAACGGGCTGGCGGTGCTCAACGAGGAGCCTGACCTGCTGGCCCATTACGAGGCGGAGGTGATCGGCGGCCCGGGCTGCTTCGCCGTGGCCTGCGCCGATTATGCCGATTTCGCCGAGGCCATCGCCCGCAAGCTGTTCCGCGAGATCCGCGGCAGCCTTTCCGTCTGACTCCCGCAGCCCACCCGGCCCGGCCGGCCCGCCAACCACCGGAGCCTGCCTGTGACGAGTGGACCGGAAGGTCTATCAGCGGGGGACGAATCGGAGGGAAGAATAGCCATGCGCGATCCGCTTCTGGCGCGGCTGGGGGTCCGCTCCCCGATCATCCAGGCGCCGATGGCGGGCGTCTCCACCCCCGCCCTGGCCGCCGCCGTCTCGGAGGCCGGCGGGCTGGGCTCCATCGGGGTCGGCGCCGTGGCGGCGCCCGCGGCACGGGAGATGATCCGGGAGATCCGGGCCCGCACGGCGGCGCCCTTCAACGTCAACCTCTTCTGCCACCGCCCGGCCGCGCAGGACCCGGCACGGGAGGCCGCCTGGCTGGCGCGGCTGCGCCCGGCCTTCGCGGCCCTCGGCGCGGAACCCCCGGCGGCACTGCGCGAAATCTACGCCAGCTTCCTCACCGACGAGGCGATGCTGGCCATGCTGCTGGAGGAGCGGCCGCCGGTCGTCAGCTTCCACTTCGGCCTGCCCGATGCGGCCCGGCTGGCAGCGCTCCGTGACGCGGGCATCACGCTCCTCGCCACCGCCACCAGCCCGCGCGAGGCCGCCCAGGCCGAGGCGGCGGGCGTTCATGCCCTGGTCGCCCAGGGCATCGAGGCCGGCGGCCATCGCGGGGTCTTCGACGGCCTGCCGGACGAGCGGACCGGCACCTTCGCCCTGGTGCGC
>NZ_BDLP01000201.1:0-7923 GCF_001950415.1 Roseomonas sp. TAS13 | reverse complement strand
TCGCCTTACGGTGGAGCTGTGCGTAGATGTGATCAAGAGACAGGCGCTGGCACGGGACGGGGGCGAGCGCCGCCTCGCCGGGGCGCTCTACGCCGCGATCGTCCTGCTCATCGGCGTGCTGAACGCGGCCATGTCGGCGCATATGATCACGCTGCTCTCCGGGCTGGGCCTGGGGCTGGCAACGGCGGTCTGGGTGGCCACGCTGCGCGGCATCGGCCAGTCCGCCGCGCGGCTGGCGGAGATCCTGTCGGGCAGCCGCATGGGCGCGCTGAGCCTGAACCTGCTCGCCACGGGCGGCCTCGCCCTCGGTTTCGTGCTGGCCTTGTGGAGCGGCACCTCGGCCACGGTGGCGGTGCTCTTCTCGCTCCTCTACGGGGCGGCGAACGGGCTGACCACCATCACGCGCGGTGCCCTGCCGCTGGTTCTCTTCGACCATCGTGCCTATGGGCGGATCGCCGGAGCGCTGATCACCCCTGGCCTGCTGCTGTCCGCCGTCGCGCCGCTGGCCTATGTGCCGGTCATCGAGGGGCTGGGCGCGGGCTGGGCCATGGGCCTCGGCACCCTTCTCGCCTTGGGCGCCTTTCTTGCCTCCCTGCTGCTGTGGTGGCGGTTCGGGGCGGGCCAGCGGGGGTGACGGCGCGGCGGCGCATGGGAACGAAGCCTGGAAGCCTGTAAGCAGGGGCCGGAGAGTGACGTGATGGGGATGCCGCCATGCCGATCGACGAGAGCCTGACCTTCCTGCCCGTGAACATCGCGGTGCTCACGGTGAGCGACACGCGCGACCGCGCCAGCGACCGGTCCGGCGACACGCTGGCGGCGCGGGTCGAGGCGGCGGGGCACCGGCTGGTGGCGCGGGAGATCCTGCGCGACGAGGCCGATGCCATCGAGGCGCAGCTCCGCCGCTGGATCGCCGATCCGGATGTGGATGTGGTGATCAGCACCGGCGGCACCGGCATCACCGGCCGCGACGTGACGCCGGAGGCCTTCGCCCGCGTGCTGGAGAAGGAGATCGCCGGCTTCGGCGAGCTGTTCCGGATGCTGAGCTATGCCAAGATCGGCACCTCCACGATGCAGTCCCGCGCCATCGGCGGCGTGGCGGACGGCACCTATCTCTTCGCCCTGCCGGGCAGCACCGGGGCGGTGAAGGACGGCTGGGACGACATCCTCCGCTTCCAGCTCGACGCCCGGCACAAGCCCTGCAACCTCGTGGAGCTGATGCCGCGCCTGCGGGAGCATCTGGCGGGGGGCTGAACGGCCCGCCTTCTCCTGCAACCGTGAAGCCGCCCTCCGTCTGGCGCGATGGCGATCCGTGACCAGCTTCCGGCGACCCAAGGCGGAGGAAGCCATATGTCACAGAGTCCCCTGAAGCTCGCGGCCGATGCCGCCGCGCCGGTCGTCTTCGAGATCCCCGGCGCCGAGGGCGAGTTCCGCGTGCAGATCCTGAACGAGGACCAGGAGAAAGGCGTCGTCACCACCATTATCCATCTGCCGCCCGGCGGCCGCATCCCGGCGCATTTCCACGAGGCCGGTTCGGAGATGCATTACGTGCTGGAGGGCGACCTGACCGAGAATGGCGAGAGCTTCGGTCCTGGCGGCTTCCTGACCTTCGCCGCCGGGGTGGTGCATGGCCCGCATGGCAGCGAGGGCGGCGCCCGGGTGCTGACGGTGCAGCAGTGGCAGAGCGGCCGGGGGGAGTTCGACTTCCACCCGGCGGAGGAAGGGCAGGGCGGGGCGGCTGCCGCTTCCACGGATGCGGCCGGGGAGGGTACGTCCGGGGATGCGGCAGCCGGTGCTTCCGTCACCGACAAGTCCGCCGCGGAGGCCGAGGCGGAACGCCGACGGGGCGAGGAAAAGGGCTACGGCTGAGGCGGAAGGCGTCCTTCCGGCGAGGCGGCTTCAGCCCTTGCCGGAAATGGCCTTCCGCGCCGCGGTGGCGAGTACGTCCGCGCGCTCGTTCATCGGGTCACCGGAATGGCCGCGCACCCAGCGCCATTCGATGGCGTGCGGCTTGGCGGCGGCAAGAAGGCGTTGCCAGAGTTCGTAGTTCGCCACCGGCTCCTTGGCCGCGTTCTTCCAGCCGTTGCGCACCCAGCCATGCACCCAGCGGGAGATGCCGTTGCGCACGTATTCGCTGTCCGTGTGCAGCACGACCTTGCAGGGGCGCCGGAGCGCCTCCAGCGCCTGCGCCGCCGCCGTCAGCTCCATGCGGTTGTTGGTGGTGGCCGGGTCGCCGCCGCTCAGCTCCCGCTCATGGCCGTTGTAGCGCAGGATCGCGGCCCAGCCGCCCGGGCCGGGATTGGGCTTGCAGCCGCCATCGGTCCAGATCTCGACCTCGGTCCCCTGGGACGCCTCCTGGGTGTCTTCCATCGTCGCGCTGTCAGCCGGCATGGGCGAAGATCCCCGGAAGGGCCCTGTGGCCCATGAAGTGCCGCAGCCGCGCGAGGTATTCGAGCGGGTCCTTGCGCGTCACCAGCGCGCCGGGCGGCGTGTGGGTCCAGTCGTAGAGGCGCGTCAGCAGGAAGCGCATCGCCCCCCCGGCGCAGAGCACGGGCAGGGCGGCGCGCTCCGCCGGGGTGAGGGGGCGGAGGGCCTCGTAGGCGGTCAGCATTGCCGCCGCGCGTTCCGGCACGAAGCGGAGATCCGCGTCGAAGCACCAGGCGTTCAGGCTGATCGCGAGGTCGTAGGCGAGCAGATCGGTGCAGGCGAAGTAGAAGTCGATCAGCCCGGTCAGGTGCCCGCCCTGGAAGAAGGCGTTGTCCGGGAAGAGGTCCGCATGGATCTGCCCGCGCGGCAGGGTGCCGTACTCTGCGAGGTTCGGCCATTCGCGCAGGATGAGGCCCAGATGCTGCGCCAGCTCGTCGCAGAGGCCGGGCTGCACCGCGTCCCCGCCGTCGCGGCAGCGGTCCAGCAGCGGCGCCCAGGCGGCGGGCCCCAGGGCGTTCGGCCGCTCCGCCGCATAGGAACGGCCCGCCGCGTGCAGGCCGGCCATGGCGCGGCCAAGCTCGGCGCAATGGGCGGGGGCGACCTGGCGCGGCCAGGCGCCCTCCAGGAAGGTGCAGATCGCCGCCGGGCGGCCCGCGAGCTCGCGCAGCGCCTCCCCATCGCGCCCGGGCACGGGCTGCGGGCAGGCGACGCCCTGTGCGGCGAGGTGGCGCATCAGCCCGAGGAACCAGGGCAGTTCCGCCGGGTCCACGCGCCTTTCGTAGAGCGTCAGGACATAGCGGCCATGGGTGGTGTCGAGCAGGAAGTTGCTGTTCTCCACGCCCTCCGCGATGCCGCGCAGGGAGAGGGGCTCGCCGATCGCATAGCCGGCGAGGAAGGCGGCCAGCGCCGCCTCCGTCACTTCGGTGTAGACGGCCATCAGTCCTTCAGCGCAGCCGGAAGTTTGAAGGTGATGTTCTCGCGCGCCACCACGACTTCCTCGATCTTCAGGTCGAAGCGCGTGCGCAGCCGGTCGAGCACTTCGTCCACCAGCACCTCCGGCGCCGAGGCGCCCGCGGTCACGCCCACCGAGGCGACGCCCTCGGCCAGCGCCGGGTCGAGGTCGTGGCCACGCTGCACCATGATGGCGCGGGCGCAGCCGGCACGCTCCGCCACCTCCCGCAGCCGCACGGAGTTGGAGGAGTTCGGAGCGCCCACCACGATCATCAGCTCGACACGCGGGGCGATGGCCTTCACCGCCGCCTGCCGGTTGGTGGTGGCGTAGCAGATGTCTTCCCTGGTTGGGCTGGAGATGTCCGGGAAGCGGTCCTGCAGGATCGCCACGATCTCCACCGTGTCGTCCACCGAGAGGGTGGTCTGGGTGGTGAAGGCGAGCGGCACGCCCACGGGCGGCTGCACCGTGCGGGCCTGGGCGGCATCCTCCACCAGCGTCACCGAGCCCTTGGGGAGTTGGCCCATGGTGCCGACCACTTCCGGGTGCCCGGCATGGCCGATCAGCAGGATGTGGCGGCCCGTGGCGGAATGGCGCTCCACCTCGCGATGGACCTTGCTCACCAGCGGGCAGGTGGCATCGAGGAAGAACATCTCGCGACGCTGCGCCTCGGCGGGCACGGATTTCGGCACGCCATGGGCGGAGAAGACCACCGGCTGGCCGTCGTCGGGGATCTCGGAGAGCTCCTCCACGA
This sequence comes from Roseomonas sp. TAS13, assembly GCF_001950415.1. NCBI lineage: Bacteria > Pseudomonadati > Pseudomonadota > Alphaproteobacteria > Acetobacterales > Roseomonadaceae > Roseomonas > Roseomonas sp. TAS13. The sequence goes on along the minus strand of NZ_BDLP01000201.1, from coordinate 3,796 downwards.
AGACGGCGCCCAGGGCCTCCAGCCGTTCCACCACGAAGCGGTTGTGCACGATCTCATGGCGCACATAGACGGGGGCGCCGCGGCGGATCAGCGCCTCCTCCACGATCTTGATGGCCCGGTCCACCCCGGCGCAGAAGCCGCGTGGTCCGGCAAGGAGCACGGTCAGGGGCGGCCTAGTGGCGGCAGCGGCGGGGCGGTCCGTGACCGGCGGGGAGAGGGGGGCGTGGGCGGGCATGTCGTGGGGCATGTTGGCGTCGGGCGTCTCTCGTGCCAGTTCGTGGCGGCAGGCACCGGGAGATGGTCACCCGGCCGGGGGCAGGCGCAACCTAGCGATCCCCGGGCGCCTGGGACAGGGGGAGTATAGCATGGCTTTTCACGCAGGGCGCCCGGGGTTGTCTTTCGGGGGCGTGGCTTTCCGGGGGGCACCCGCCCTTCTCGTGGCCCTGGCGCTGGCCGGCTGCGGCAGCACGGACTCGAAGAATCCCCTGGCCAATGCCATGGCGCCTTGCCCGGCTGTCTCGCTGCTGGGCGAGGCGGCGGACCTCACCCGCTATCGCGGCCCGGGGCGGGACATCCCCTCCATGGTGCTGGACGCGCGGCTGACCGGCTATCAGGCCAAGTGCGACTATGCGCCAGGGCACAAGGGGCTGGACGTGACGCTGCGCCTGGCCATGGCGGCCGAGCGCGGGCCCGCCGCCACGACCCGGACGGCGTCGCTGCCCTATTTCGTGGCCGTCACCACGGCGGACGAAGGGCGCATCCTGGCCAAGGCGAACTACACCGCCGCGGTGGAATTCCCGGCCAATGTGAACCGGGTGCAGACCAGTGGCGAGGAGATCTCCATCCGCATCCCCGCCGCGACCCCGGGAGAGGCGGCGCAGCGGCAGGTGTTGCTGGGCTTCCAGCTCTCGCCCGAGGAACTGGCGCTGAACCGGCAGCGCGGCCCGCGCCGCTGAGGCCATGGCCCGGGGAGGAGAACGGGGGAGGGGGCGCTTGCGGGGGTGGTGCCTCCTGCCGGAAGATGGGCGGGCATGAGCGACCGCCCCATCCCCCCGCCGCCCACCCTCGGTCCCGAGGAGCTGGAGGCGCTGTTCTACGGCGCTGTCCGCGACGGACGGCTGGACCTGCTCGCCGCCTTCCTGGATGGCGGGGCGGACCCCAACCGGCCGGATGCGCGCGGCTTTCCGCCTATCGTGCTGGCCTCCTACAACGGGCAGAAGGACGCCACCGCGCTGCTGCTCGCCCGGGGCGCGGCGGTGGATGCGCCGGATGCCAAGGGCAGCACCGCCCTGGCCGGCGTGGCCTTCAAGGGGGAGGCGGAGATCGCCCGCGTTCTCCTCGCCGCCGGGGCGGAGCCGGATGCGCCGAACGGGGCGGGGCGCACGCCGCTGATGTTCGCCGCCATGTTCGGGCAGCGGGAGATCGCGGAGATCCTGCTCGATGCCGGGGCCGATCCGGCGCGCGAAGACCCGGAGGGGAGTTCCGCCCTGACCCTGGCCCAGGGCAGCGGCGACGCGGCGCTGGTGGCGATGCTGGAAGAGGCGGCGGCGCGGCGGGTTAGCCGGCCTCGGTGAAGCCCTCCGGCCAGAGGTCCCGGTCCAGCGTCACCTCGGTAATGCGGAAACCGCCGGGCCAGTCGCGAAAGCCGGGCTGGTCGAGCAGTCGCGCAATGGCCTCCTCCGCCGTCTGTGGGCTGGAATACATGCCGATGCTCTTCATGGAGAGAAGGTTGCGCGGATTGATCCGCTCATCCTCGTGGGCCTGGAGCTTGTAGTGAGAGAGCAGCCATATCTTCGTCATGACACCTACCTTGTCCGATATCGGGTGCCACGCGCTGTGTGGTGGCTGTGCTATTCCCTGATCGATTCACTCAGGATCATCGGGATCAAAGCCGAAGCCTTCCGTCCAACTGGTGTCATCCAACGGCGCGCAGTAATGGAAAACGCGGAAGCCATCGGGCCAGTCGCGAAAGCCGGGGAGCTGACGCATGCGTCCGATCGCCTGTCTCGCTTTCTCTTCGGACGAATAGATGCCTATGAGCTTCATCGACATTTCGATCTCGTCCGTTTCCGTTTCATCACCGTCCGCATCCATTTCGTGATGCTCGACGATCCAGAAGTTTTCGCTTTTTCCGGTCATATGATATTTCCTCCGGTATCAATCCCAAGCATCCATTCAATGAATGCACGCTCACCATAATTTTTTATTCTGCTATATTCACTATTGGTTGGCCTCCCTTTTCCTGTTCGTTCCCAATTCCCTTTGCCATACTGGTCGTTCATCAACTTCGTGGCGTATTCCTCGGCTGTCTGGTTTTGCCCGCGTGGGATACCCCTTGCCCAGCTCGCAACATCGCTGGCCGCCTTCTTGCCGCTCAACCCCGGTTTCTTCTGTCTTGGCGGTCCGGGATCTTTCGGAAGGCTGCCTGTTTCGGGTGTCTCCGTGGCCCCCTGGGGCGCGATGCGCGCTCGTGGCGGAGGAACGGGTGGCCTGGGCGCCAGCAGGACGGGTCCGAGCTGGACCGGGACGATGCCGGGGCGGGGCGTGGCGGCGGTGCTTCCCTGTCCGGCCCGCCCGCTGCGGGTATAGGCGGAGACGTGTTCCGGCCTGCCGTTGCGCTGCCGTTCATAGGCACGCACGGAGACCATGCTCTGCCCCGCCGCCGTGCGCAGCGGGGAGGTGGCCAGCGCCTGCCAGCCCTTGGTGACCCAGCCGGCATAGGCCCCGCGTTCCGGGTGCTGGACCTGCCAGTACCTGCCAGTAACGGTCGTCCCGCATGGCGCGCCGCAAGCTGTCTTCGGTGATGACGGTTCTGCGCAAGGCCTCTGCCCTCCTGAAGGGGAATATAATCCTATGACGGAGCGAAAGTCGAGACTCCCGCCCACTCGCCGCCGTTGCCAGCGCCCATGCCGCAATGTCATAACGGCCCGTACCCGCTGATCCCGCGCGGGAGAGCGAGGCCGTCCGGTGCCGAACCGGCCGGCCTCCGCCGAAGGCGCAACCGGCCCCCGGAAACGCTCAGGCCCGATGGACCGCGCGGGGAAGGGGCCTCTGGAAAGCCCGGCCCGCCCCGAAACGGGCGTTCCGGCACCGACGGAGTAAGGCGCGGGCGCCATGCCCGGCCGAATCTCTCAGGTCCATGGACAGAGGGGGGCCACGTTCCGTTCCGCCGCCCTGAGCGGCGAAGGAGGATGCGTGGCTGACGCCGCCGAGACGATGCTTGAGACCCCGCTGGCCGACTGGCACCGCGCCCAGGGCGCGCGCATGGTGCCCTTCGCCGGCTACATGATGCCGGTGCAGTACCCCGCCGGCATCATCGCCGAGCACAAGGCCTGCCGCGAGGGTGCGGCGCTGTTCGACGTCTCCCATATGGGGCAGGCGGAGCTGCGGGGCGAGAGCGCGGCGGCGGCGCTGGAGGCGCTGACCCCCGCCGACGTGCAGGGGCTGAAGCCCGGGCGGCAGCGCTACGGCGTGCTGATGACCGAGGCGGGCGGCATCCTCGACGACTTCATGTTCACCAATCTCGGCGACCGGATGTTCCTGGTGCTGAACGCTTCCCGCAAGGCGGTGGACGAGGCGGCGATCGCGGCCATCCTGCCGCCTTCCGTCACCCTGGCGCCGATGCCCAACCGCGCGCTGCTGGCGCTGCAGGGGCCGGCGGCCGAGCGCATCCTCGCCACCCTGGCGCCCGAGGTGGCGGCGCTGCCCTTCATGGGCGTGGCCGAGGTGACGCTGGCGGGTGGCCCCGCGCTGGTCAGCCGCTCCGGCTATACGGGCGAAGACGGCTACGAGATCC
>NZ_BDLP01000200.1:0-7928 GCF_001950415.1 Roseomonas sp. TAS13 | reverse complement strand
GCCGCAGGACACGGTGCGCCCCGGCGCCGAGCCGGTGCTGGAGGTGCGCGACCTGACCACCCGCTTCGACGTGAAGCGCGGCTTCTTCGGCCGGCTGGCCGGGCGCATCCATGCGGCGGAGAAGGTGAGCTTCGCGCTGCGCCCCGGCGAGACGCTGGCGGTGGTGGGCGAGTCCGGCTGCGGCAAGTCCACCACGGGACGCTCGATCATCCGGCTGGAGCAGCCGATCGGCGGCGAGATCCGCTTCGCGGGCGAGGACATGACCCGGCTCGACGACGCCAAGGAGGCGCGGCTGCGGCGCGGCGTGCAGTTCGTCTTCCAGGACCCCTTCGCCTCGCTCGATCCGCGCCTGACCGTGGGCTTTTCCGTGGCCGAGCCGATCCTGACCCACAGGCTGCTGAGCGGCCGCGCGGTGCAGGACCGGGTGGCGCAGCTTCTCACCCAGGTGGGGCTGGGGCCGGAACACGCGCGGCGCTATCCGCACGAGCTTTCCGGCGGACAGCGGCAGCGCGTCTGCATCGCCCGCGCCCTGGCCTCGGAGCCCCAGGTCATCATCGCCGACGAATCCGTGGCGGCGCTGGACGTGTCGATCCGCGCCCAGGTGGTGAACCTGATGATGCGTCTGCAGCGGGAGATGGGGCTGGCCTATCTCTTCATCAGCCACGACATGGCGGTGGTGGAGCGGATCAGCCATCGCGTGGCGGTGATGTATCTGGGTCAGGTGGTGGAGATCGGCCCCCGGCAGGCGGTGATGAACGACCCGCAGCACCCCTATACGAAGCGTCTGCTGGCCGCCGTCCCGGTTCCCGATCCGGCGCGGCGCGGCCATGACCGCGGCCTGGACGACAGCGAGGTGCCGAGCCCGCTGCGCCGCCCGGACGACCCGCCCGAGGTGGCGCCGCTGGTGCCGGTCGGGCCTGACCATTTCGTCGCGCGGCACCATGTCGGCGGCCTGTACTGATCGCGTGAACCAAGGCCTCCGGCCGGCACGCCGCGTGTTTGTTCGCGTGATCCGGACCTCCGGCCGTTCCGGCTTGTGGTCATCACGCTCGAAGAGGAGGATTTCGTGACCGACTTCCCCGCCATCCGCCGCCGCGCCCTGATGGGCGCGCTGGGCGTGAGCGCCGCCCTGCCCTGGCTGGGCCAGGTGACGCCGGCCCAGGCCGCCGCCAACGACCTCGTGGTCGGCGTGCCCGACAACCTGACCGGCCTGGACCCGGCCGATGTCAACGACACGCTGTCGCAGTCGGCCTGCCGGCTGATGCTGCAGGGCCTCTACGGCTTCGATCCGGAGATGAAGCTCATCCCCGTGCTGGCCGAGAGCTACACCGCCGACGACAGCGCGAAGGTCTTCACCTTCAAGCTGCGCCAGGGCATCTCCTTCCACGACGGCACGCCTTTCGATGCCCAGGCGGTGAAGGCGAATTTCGAGCGCGTCGCCAATCCGGAGAACCGGCTGAAGCGGCAGAGCCTGCTCGCCATGCTCGACCGGGTCGAGGTGGTGGACCCGCTGACCGCGCGCGTGATCCTGAAGGAGCCCTTCGGCGCCTTCGTGAACACCATCGCGCACCCGGCCGGCATGATGCTGAGCCCCAAGGCGATCGCGCAGTTCGGCAAGGAGATCGGGCGCAACCCGGTTGGCACCGGCCCCTTCACCTTCGTGTCCTGGAACGCCGACACGCTGAAGGTGAAGAAGAACACCGGCTACTGGAAGCCCGGCCTGCCGAAGGTGGAGACGGTGACCTTCCGCTCCGTGCCGGAGAACGGCGCGCGCATCGCCATGCTGCAGACCGGCGAGGCGCATTTCATCTACCCGCTGCCGCCGGAGATGGCCGCGGTGGTGCAGCGCAGCCCGAATGTCGAGATCGTGGACAGCCCGTCGATCATCGCGCGCTATGTCTCGATGAACTGCATGAAGAAGCCGTTCAGCGACGTGCGGGTGCGGCAGGCGCTGAACCATGCCGTGAACAAGGAGGCCTATGCCAAGGTCGTCTATAACGGCTTCGCGCAGCCCCTCGACGCGCCGATCCCGCCGAAGCTGGGCTTCTACAGCTGGCAGGAGCCCTATGCATACGACGTCGCCAAGGCGAAGCGGTTGCTGGCCGAGGCCGGCTACCCGAACGGCTTCGAGACGGAGATGTGGGCGCAGAACAACACGCTGGCGCAGCGCGGCATGCAGTTCATGCAGCAGCAGCTCGCCGCCGTCGGCGTGAAGGTGAACGTCATGCCGATGGAGACCGGCGTGCTGCAGGACCGCATCTGGTCGGTGCAGAAGCCGGAGGACGCGCAGATCCAGACCTATTACGGCGGCTGGTCCTCCTCGACCGGCGATGCCGACTGGGGACTGCGCCCGCTGCTCTGGGGCCAGGGCTTCCCGCCCAAGCTCTACAACACCGCCTATTACAGCAACCCCGATGTCGACAAGGCGCTGGAGGCCGCCATCGCCACCGCCGACCCGGCGAAGCGCGAGGCGCTGTACAAGGATGCCCAGGCGAAGATCTGGAAGGACGCGCCCTGGATCTTCCTTGGTGTCGAGAACGTGCTGTCGGCCAGGAGCAAGAAGCTGACCGGGATGTACCGCATCCCTGACGGCGGCCTGCTCATCGAGGAAGCGGCGCTCTCCTGATGCTCGGCTACGCCCTGCGCCGCCTGCTCGGCGCCGTGCCGGTTCTGGTCGCGGTGTCGATCTTCGTCTTCGCCTTCGTCCGCCTGCTGCCGGGCGATCCGGCGCGGCTGGTCGCCGGGCCGGATGCGACGGCGCAGGACGTGGCCCTGGTGCGCGAGGAGATGGGCCTCGACCGGCCCATCTGGAACCAGTACCTGCGCTACATGGGGAACACGCTGCAGGGCGATCTCGGCCGTTCCACCAAGACCAAGCGTCCGGTGGCGGAGGAGATCGGCGAGCGCTTCATGCCGACCTTCTGGCTGACGGTGGTGGCCATGGCCTGGGCCACCGTCGTCGGCGTGCTGATCGGCGTGGTCTCCGGCGTGAAGCGCAACCGGTGGCAGGACCGGCTGGGAATGGTCTTCGCCGTTTCCGGCATCTCCTTTCCCTCCTTCTGGCTGGGCCTGCTGCTGATCAACGTCTTCTCCGTGCGGCTCGGCTGGCTGCCGACCGGCGGCTACGAGGGCTGGACCAGCTTCATCATGCCGGGCTTCACCCTGGGTACCACGGTGGCGGCGATCCTGGCGCGCTTCTCGCGCTCCGCCTATGTCGAGGTGGCGTCGGAGGATTATGTCCGCACCGCCCGCATGAAGGGCGTGCCGGAGCGGCGCGTGGTCTGGCACCACACGCTGCGCAACGCGCTGATCCCGGTGATCACCATGACCGGGCTGGAATTCGGCACGCTGCTCGGCGGCGCCATCGTGATCGAGACGGTCTTCGCCTGGCCCGGGCTGGGGCGGCTGCTGATCGACAGCGTCTCCTACCGCGACTATCCCGTGATCCAGGCGCTGATCCTGCTCTTCGCCCTGGAATTCGTCCTCATCAACCTCGTCGTGGACCAGCTCTACGCCGTGGTGAACCCGGAGATTCGCCTGAAATGAGCGACGCTCCCCTCGACGACATCGCCGGCACGGGCACGACGGCGCCGCTGGAGATCCAGTCTCCCTGGGGCGAGTTCTGGCGCCGCTTCCTGCGCCAGCGCGTGGCCATGGTGGCGGGGGGCCTGATCCTGCTGGTGGTGCTGGCGGCCATCGCCGCGCCCTGGATCGCGCCCTACGACCCGGCGGAGCCCGACTACAACAACATCCTGGCCGGCCCCTCCGCCCTGCACTGGGCGGGCACGGATGCCTATGGGCGCGACATCTTCAGCCGCATCCTCTGGGGCGCGCAGATCTCGCTCTCGGTCGGCTTCCTCTCGGTCATGCTGGGCGGCGTGCTCGGCGTGGCGCTGGGCCTCGTCAGCGGCTTCTTCGGCGGCTGGGTGGACAGCCTGGTGATGCGGCTCTGCGACGTGATGCTGGCCTTCCCCGGCATCCTGCTCGCCATCGCCGTGGTGGCGCTGCTGGGGCCAGGCGTGGCGAACGTCATCTATGCCGTGGCGGTGTTCAGCATCCCGATCTATGCCCGCGTGGTGCGCGGCAGCACGCTGGCGCTGAAGCAGACGCTCTATGTCCAGGCGGCACGCTCCATCGGCGTGAAGCGCCTGCCGCTGGTGCTGCGGCACATCCTGCCCGGCACGCTGCCAGGGGTGATCGTCACCACCTCGCTGCGCATCGGCACCGCCATCCTGGTGGCGGCGGGGCTGAGCTTCCTGGGCCTGGGGGCGCAGCCGCCCTCGCCGGAATGGGGGGCGATGCTGGCGGATGGGCGTTCCTACCTGGGCGTGGCGGACCACCTGACCTTCTTCCCGGGCCTTGCCATCTTCCTGACGGTGCTGGCCTTCAATCTTTTGGGAGACGGGCTGCGCGACGCCCTGGACCAGAAGCTGCGCTGAACCGGACGGGAGCGGCGCTTGTCCGCTGAAATTCCAGGCCCATCGCCACGCCGTGGCGATGCGGCTTGCCAGAGGCGGCGGGTTTCGCCAGCATCCCGTGCATTGCCGCCACTGGTTGCGGGGGCCCGTCCCATCCGCCACAGACGGGTCAACGGCCCTGGCCGGGGTGACGGGCGCAACCCTCGCCTCCCTGAACTGCTTGTGCAACAAGCCGTCGCGTATCTCGGACGGAACGGATTCGGAGTGACTTGATGAGCACCAAGACCACGGAAAAGAAGCCGGCGGCCAAGAGCGACAAGCCGAACGCGCTGCAGCAGCCGCTCCAGCCCTCCCCCGAACTGGCCGCCGTTGTCGGCGAAGGCAAGCTGGCGCGCGGCGAGGTCGTCAGCAAGGTCTGGGAATACATCAAGGCCCATGACCTGCAGAACCCGAAGGACAAGCGCGAGATCCTGGCCGACGACAAGCTGAGCAAGGTCTTCGGCAAGGACAAGGTCACCATGTTCGAGATGAACAAGTACCTCGCCCAGCACCTGAAGTAAGTCCGGGCGGTCAGTTCCGGCCGTCTTGGGGGCAAGGCTCCGTCTCGCTCCCAAACCCCCACTCCGCCAGGACACTGCGTGCCCTGGTCCGGTGAGTGGGCGCTCGCTGAGGCTGGCCGCGCGGGAGAGCTGTGCTCTACGGCGGCTGTGGGTGCCATCGGCGCGGAAACCGTGCCTCTGATCTTGTTTTCGGAAGCCCCGCTGGCACACCCGTTCCGGGGGATCGGGACAGGAACTATCCTTGCCACCGGCACCAGCGAAAGGCGGGGTCCGGGGACATACGATGTCCCCGGCGGTGGGGGTTCCGGGGGCAGGCGGAGCCTCCCCCGGCGGTGACCACCGGTACTCCGCGGGATCACCCCGCCACCGCATCCATCTGCCACGACACCAGACGCGCATAGGCACCCCGCCGCGCCAGGAGTGCCGTGTGGTTGCCGGCCTCCACCACCCGGCCGCCTTGCATCACCAGGATGGTATCGGCGTTGCGGATGGTGGAAAGCCGGTGGGCGATCACCAGCACCGTCCGGTCGCGCATCAGCGCCTCCAGCGCCGCCCGCACCTGGGTCTCGCTGATAGCGTCGAGATGCGAGGTCGCCTCGTCCAGCACCAGGACCGGTGCATCCTTCAGGAAGGCGCGGGCGATCGCGATGCGCTGGCGCTGCCCGCCGGAAAGCTGCACGCCGCGCTCCCCGACCGGCGTGGCGAGGCCCTGGGGCAGGCCCGCCACGAAATCCGCCAGCGCCGCCTGTTCCACGGCGCGTTGCAGCGCCGCCGGACTGGCCTCGGGCTGGGCGAGGCGGATATTAGCCTCCAGCGTGTCGTTGAACAGGTAGGTATCCTGCGCCACCAGGGCGACATGGCGGCGCAGCCCGTCCAGCGTCAGTTCCCGCAGGTCGGTGCCGTCCAGCAGGATGCGCCCCACCTGCGGGTCCCAGAAGCGCAGCAACAGGCTGGCCACGGTGGACTTGCCGGCGCCGGAAGGGCCGACCAGCGCCGCGGTGCGCCCGGCGGGCAAGGTGAGGTCCAGGCCGGTCAGGGCCGGGCGGCCACGGCCGGGATAGGTGAATCCGACCGCCTCGAACGCCACTGCCGACCCGCCCTTGGGCGAAGACGGTTCCATGGCGCCGCCCACCACCACCGGCACCTCGCGCTCCACCACGCGCAGCCTTCGGGTGGAGGCGATGGTGTCGGCGAGCTGCCGCCCGACCTGGGCGATCTCGGAAACCGGCAGGAAGGCGGCGATGGCGAGCAGGATCAGCATCGGCAGCAGCGACGCGTCGAGCCGCCCGGACGCGGCCAGGGCCGCGCCCACGGCGCCGACCGCCAGCCCGCCCAGGCCGGTCGCGACATCCAGCGCCGCCCCGGCGCGGGACTGGTCCTGCATCAGGGAAAGGCGCCGGTCCTGGTAGGCCGCCACCCGGGCCAGGAAGGCCGCGCGCCGCGCGCCCACGGCCCGGAAGGCCAGCAGGTCGCCGAGGCCCTGGATGGTCTCGGTCACATGCGCGCCCAGCTCGCCCAGCGCGGCGCGGGATTCCGCGCCCAGGACATCGATGCGCCGCCGCGCCAGGGTGGGGGCCAGCCCGGCGTAGAGCAGGAAGGGCAGCAGGGCGAGGGCCAGCGGCCAGGCGGCCCAGGCCAGCACGCCGAGCACGGTCAGCGGCACCAGCAGGGCCACCACCGCCGGGGCCACGGTATGGGCGTAGAAATACTCCACCGTCTCGACATCCGTGGTGGCGAGGGAAACGAGGTCGCCCGTCCGACGCCGCAGCAGATAGGCCGGGCCCAGCCTATCCAGCCGGTCGAAGAGCGCGATCCGCATCTCGGCGAGGAGGCGGTAGGCGATGTCGTGCGCCAGCCAGGATTCCAGCCAGTGCAGCCCGCCGGCCACCGGCGCGGCGATGACCAGCGCGATGGCGAGGCCCGTCACCGGCGCGCCGTCGCGCAGCGCCGCGATCAGCAGCGCGCCGAGCACGCCGACGCCGATGAAGGCGGCGACGCGGCCGATGCCGAAGAGCACGGTGAGCGTCATCCTGCCGCGCCAGGGGCGGATGTAGCGGATCAGGCTGGACAGGGTCTCGCCCCAGCCGACCGAGGCGGCGGCGGCGTTGAGGTCCTCGGGCTCCGGCGCGGCCTCGCTCTCCGCCGCCGCATGGCTTTCCGCGGCGGGGCGCAGCGCATCGGCCAGCGCCCCCTGCCCTCTTTCCTCGGCCTGGGCGCCCATGAGCTGGCGGTAGATGCCGCCCTGGCGCATCAGCGCAGCATGGGTGCCGCTTTCCGCCACCCTTCCGCCGGACAGCACCAGGATGCGGTCCGCGCCGATCACGCTGGACAGGCGGTGCGCCAGGATCAGCACGGTGCGGCCCTGCATCAGCCGGTCCAGCGCCTGCTGGATCACCGCCTCGTTTTCCGCATCCACGGCGGAAAGTGCTTCGTCCAGGATCAGGATCGGCGCGTCGCGCAGCAGGGCGCGGGCGATGGCCAGCCGCTGCCGCTGCCCACCGGACAGCCGCGCGCCGCGCTCGCCAATCAGGGCGTCGTAGCCGCCGGGCAGGGACTGGATGAAGTCATGTGCGTTGGCGGCGCGGCAGGCGGCCTCCAGCTCGGCCTGGGTCGCCTCCGGACGGCCCAGGCGGAGGTTTTCCGCCACCGTGCCGTGGAAGAGCGTGGCGTCCTGCGCCACGATCGCCACGTGTGCGGCGATGCCGGCGGGGTCCAGCGTCGCGACGTCCTGGCCGCCGATCAGGATGCGGCCCGCCTGCGGGTCGAACTGCCGCAGCAGCAGCCGGATCACCGAGGACTTGCCGGCGCCGCTGGGGCCGACGAGGCCGACGCGCTCGCCGCCGCGGATGGTGAAGTCCAGCCCGTCATGCGCCGGCTGCCGCCCGCCGGGATAGGCGAAGCGCACGCCCTCGAAGCGGATCTCCGGCGCCGCCTCGCCCAGCCGCAGCGC
>NZ_BDLP01000199.1:0-7966 GCF_001950415.1 Roseomonas sp. TAS13 | reverse complement strand
ACGGTGGAGCTGTGCGTAGATGTGATCAAGAGACAGGCGGTCGGGCAGGACGAAGAGCCGCCCTTCGCCCAGCGCGCCCAGGATGGTCGCGGCCTCCGGCGTACCGGAGGTGGCGAGGGTCTCGACGCCGCGCCGGACATCGTCGAAGGCGCTGGAAGCGAGCAGATCCGCCCCCGCAGGCTGCGCCCGCAGGGGCGAGAGCATGAGGGCCAGAAGCAGGAGGATGAGGCCGGCGAGCCGGATCATCGTGCCCTCCTCAGGGATACGGGAAAAGGACAGGCGGACGGGGCGCCGGGCCCCGTCCGTGGCGGTGCGCGGGATCAGCCGCCCGCGCCGCCGCACTTGCCGGTCTTGACGTTGAAGTTGCCGCAGGAGAGCGGCTTGCGCCAGTCGGCGATCAGGTCGCGGGAGCCCTCCAGATAGGGCGACCATTCCTGCGCCACGATCGTGCCGGGCGTCTGCGAGACGACGTTGAACTGGCCGTTGCCCTGGATCTCGCCGATCAGCACCGGCTTGGTGATGTGGTGGTTCGGCATCATGGTGGAGGTGCCGCCCGACAGGTTCGGCACGGCCACGCCGATCATGGCGTCGATCACCGGGTTGCTGTCGGTGGTGCCGGCCGCCTCGACCGCCTTCACCCACATGTTGAAGCCGATGTAGTGCGCCTCCATCGGATCGTTGGTGACGCGCTTCGGGTTCTTGGTGAAGGCCTGCCACTTCTGGATGAAGGCCTTGTTGTCCGGGTTGTCGATGGACATGAAGTAGTTCCAGGCGGCCAGGTGGCCGACCAGCGGCGCGGTGTCGAGGCCCGCAAGCTCCTCCTCGCCCACCGAGAAGGCGACGACGGGAATGTCGGTGGCCTTGACGCCCTGGTTGCCGAGCTCCTTGTAGAAGGGGACGTTGGCGTCGCCGTTGATCGTCGAGACCACGGCGGTCTTCTGGCCGGCCGAGCCGAACTTCTTGATCTCGCTGACGATGTTCTGCCAGTCGCTGTGGCCGAAGGGGGTGTAGTTGATCAGGATGTCGCCCTGCGCGACGCCCTTGGTCTTGAGGTAGGCCTCCAGGATCTTGTTCGTGGTGCGCGGATAGACATAGTCCGTGCCCGCGAGAACCCAGCGCTTCACCTCCTCTTCCTTCATGAGGTAGTCCACCGCCGGGATCGCCTGCTGGTTCGGCGCGGCGCCGGTGTAGAAGACGTTCTTGCTCGACTCCTCGCCCTCGTACTGCACGGGGTAGAAGAGGATGCCGTTCAGCTCCTCGAAGACCGGCAGCACGGACTTGCGTGACACCGAGGTCCAGCAGCCGAAGCAGGCGGCGACCTTGTCCTGCGCGATGAGCTGGCGCGCCTTCTCGGCGAAGAGCGGCCAGTTGGAGGCCGGATCGACCACCACCGCCTCCAGCTTGCGGCCGAGCACGCCGCCCTTCTTGTTCTGCTCCTCGATGAGCATGAGCATCACGTCCTTCAGCGTCGTCTCGCTGATGGCCATGGTGCCGGAAAGGGAATGCAGGATGCCGAGCTTGATCGGCCCGGCGGGCTGCGCCCGGAGGATGGCGGGCGCGCCCAGTACGGCGCCGCCAGCCAGCAGCGCGCCGAGGCGGCCGAACTGGCGCCGGCCCAACGGCACACCCGGCGACCCACCCAGGGGGGGCTGTTCCGGCCGGGGCTCGCCCGGAGCCTGTCGGTTGGACGTCATGCGGAAACTCCCCCAGAGGCGATCGCTGTGGCGCCAGCCGGCCGCTTCCATGGGCCAGGCCGGCGCGCCGCCGGGTGGCGGCGGTCACGCAACGGTGTAGCAACGGGAGTGCCACTTTCCGGAAACCCGTCAGGGGCCGGTCGCGGAATGCTATTTGCCTGAAAGGACGTCAATTGCCTGGGAAATGGTGTTGCTCTGCCGTTTTCGACGGCAGGTGTCATTCAGCCCCGGGCGCGGCGTAACAGCCATCCCCCCACCAGCAGCGCCCCGCCCAGCATCAGGCCGGTGCGGAGCGCGTGTCCGCCGGAGGGCTGGCGCAGGCCGCCATAGATCGCGCTTCCGTGGAAGCCGCCGCTCCGGGTCGGCGCCGCGAAGAGATTGCCGTCCGTCACCGGCACCGGACGGGCGCGGCGGAACTGCCGTTCCATGAGCCGCGCCATGCCCCGGCGCAGCAGCCCTGGCACCATGGCCTGCGCGAGGCGCAGCAGATGCACCTCCTTCCCCACCGTGGCCGAGGGGCGCGGGTTGCGGGCCAGGGACACCATGACTTCTGCCACGTCGAAGGGGCTGTGGACCGGCGGCGGCGCGCTCAGCTCCCGTCCCACGTAGTTGCCGCCATGGCTCAGCCCGGGCGTATCGACGAAGGACGGAAAGATGTCGCAGACATGAATGCCAGGCCAGCGCGACAGCTCACCCCGCAGCGCCCCGGAGAAGCCGCGCAGCCCGAACTTGCTGGCGCTGTAGGAAGCCGCATAGGGCGTCGGCACCCAGGCGCCGAGCGAGTTGGTGTTGATCAGCACGCCCCGCCGCCGCGCCTGGAAATGCGGCAGGATGGCATGGGCGCCGTGCATGTGGCCCAGCAGGTTGGTCCGCACCACCTGGTCATGCGCATCCGCCGGCACCTCGGCGAAGCCGCCCACCGCGCCGACCCCGGCATTGTTGATCCAGACATCGACATGGCCGAACTCGCGCACCGCCGCCTCGGCCAGACGCCGCACCGCCCCGGCCTCGGTCACGTCGGCCGGCACGGCGATGGCACGGGCGCCATGGGGGCGGGCCAGCCGGCCGCATTCCGCCACCGCCTCGTCCAGCACGCTTTCCCGCCGCGCGGCGAGGACAAGGTTGGCCCCCTCCGCGGCGAAGGCCTGGGCCGCCGCGCGGCCGATGCCGCTGGATGCGCCGGTGATCACCACCACCGCCCCCTTCAAGTCGCGCATGATCCGTATCCTCTTGCCGGTTCCCGGTCGCTCGCTTCCGGTCGCTCTGGCCCGTCTAACGGCGCGGGGCGGCCACGTTTTCCTTGGGCGGGGATGGCACGGCGATTGCCCGCCCCCCGGCCAGGACAGGAGCCCTGCGGGATGGAGCGATCGGACATGACGGCGCGCGAGATCTACCTCGCGCTCAAGGCCGCCCCGCCCCGGCCGCGCTTCGGCTTCGGGCGCAAGGCCGCGCTGGTGAACGTGGACCCGCAGCGCGCCTATACCGAGCCCGCACGCTTCCGCACCGCCTACGAGACCGATCCGCGCCAGATGGAATACACCAATGCCCTCGCGGACCGCTTCCGCCGCGCCGGCTGGCCGGTGGTCTGGACCTATGTCGCCTATCTCGACAGCGGCGAGGACTGCGGCATCTGGGGCACGCGCACAGACACGCCGGACTCCCTGCAGAACATCCGGCACGGCTCGCCCCGTGCCGAATTCGATCCGCGCCTGCACATCGCCCCGCGCGACGTGGTGATCCACAAGCGCATGGCCTCGGCCTTCTTCGAGACCAGCCTCGGTTCGCTGCTCGCCTTCCACGGCGTGGACACGGTGGTCGTCACCGGCGGCTCCACCTCCGGCTGCGTGCGCGCGACCGTGGTGGACGGGCTCTCCCGCTCCCTCCGCATGATCGTCCCGGAGGAATGCGTGGCCGACAAGCACGAGAGCCCGCATTTCGCCAGCCTCTACGACATGGCGGTGAAATACGCGGATGTGCTGCCGGTGGCGGAAGTCCTCGCCTGGATCGGCGGGCAGGGCTGAGACGACCGCCGGTTCCGCATCACGGCCGGCGTTGCGCCGTCCCGGGGGAAAGGCGCTGCCTTGCCCCCGGGGTTGGCCACGAAGCGCAACGCGGTCGGGAAGAGGCCCCTGCCGGGCGCCTCAGGCGGCGATGGCGGGACGTTCCGCGCGGCACTTCATCAGCGGCAGGATGCGGGTGCCGAACTGCTCCATGCCGACCAGGAAGTCGTCGAAGGTCAGCATGACGCCGCGCAGCCCCTCGATCTCCGCCATCTCGTCCAGCAGCTTCGCCACGCTGGCGTAGGAGCCGATCAGGCGCAGCATGTTGGTCGGCAGCTTTTCCGGCGCATGCACCATGCGGCCGACGGTGGAGGTCTTCTCCGCCTTCACATCCGCCGCCGCCTGGGTGTCGCGCCAGTCCAGCGCCTCCAGGTCCACGCCGGCCTTGTAGTGCTCCCACTTCGCCATGGCGGCCTCGTCCGTCTCGTCGGCAATGATCATGGTGAGCGCCAGCGCACCGACCTCGCGGCCGGTCTGCGCGTTCTGCTCCCGCAGCTTCGCGGCGAAGGGCGCCACGGTCTGCGGCGTGTTGATGCCGCCGCCGCTGATGAAGTTGTAGTCGCCGTATTCGGCGGCGAACTTCATGCCGCGCCCGCTCTGCCCGGCGCAGACGATCTCGATCGGCTTGGGCGGGATGGGGCCGAGGCGGCAGTCCGACATCTGGAAGAAGCGGCCCTTGAAGTCGGAGCGGCCGGTGCTCCAGAGGTCCTTCATCACCTGCACGTATTCGGAGCAGTAGTCGTAGCGCCGCTCGAAATGCTCGGCGCCGGGCCACATGCCCATCTGCTCGTATTCCGCCTTCTGCCAGCCGGACACGATGTTCACCCCGAAACGGCCATGCGAGATGCTGTCGATGGTGACGGCCATGCGCGCGACGATGGCGGGCGGGATGGTCAGCACGGCGACCGAGGCGAAGAGCCTGATCCGCGTCGTCACCGCCGCCAGCCCGGCCATCAGCGTGAAGGATTCGAGGTTGTGGTCCCAGTACTCGCTCGGGCCGCCGAAGCCGCGCAGCTTGATCATGGAAAGCGCGAAGTCGAAGCCGAAGCGCTCCGCCTTCTGCACCACCTCGCGGTTCAGGTCGAAGCTCGGCATGTATTGCGGCGAGGTGGTGGAGATCAGCCAGCCATTGTTGCCGATGGGGATGAAGACTCCGAGGTCCATGGCACGCTCCTTCCGCAATGCGAGGCGAGGCAGGGACGCTAGACCTATCGTCCCGGGGGTTTGAATGCGTGCCGGTGCATCAGCTCTGGCTTTTATTGTCCTTGAGGTGTCTGGAATGCCTGGGAATTGGACAGAACGCGCAATCCGGACGCAGCGGAACGGGCCGGGCGGCATGGCCAGGGCGGCGGGGCCATGCTCCTGTCGTGGCGGATGGCGGGGCGCCGCCGGAAGGCGGCACGGGAAAGGGGATTGGCCATGGAGATGACGGGACAGGTGGTGCTGGTGACCGGCGCGCAGCAGGGGATCGGGCGCGCCATCGCTCTGGCCTGTGCCGGGGCGGGGGCCGATGTGGCAGTGAACTATCTCGACGATGCCGTGGCGGCGGAGGCGGTCTGCGAGGCCATCCGGGCACTGGGGCGCCGCGCCGTGGCGCTCCAGGCCGATATCGCCGCGCCGGCACGATCCGCTGGCCTGGTGGCGGAGGCGGAGGAGGCGCTCGGGCCGCTGGACGTGCTGGTGAACAATGCCGGCATCTTCCCGCGCGCGCCCTTCCTGGAGATGACCGAGGAGGTCTGGGACCGCACCCTGGACATCAACCTCAAGGGCAGCGCCTTCTGTGCCCAGGCGGCGGCCCGGCGCATGGTCGCGGCGGGGCGGCCGGGGGCGATCGTCAACCTCAGCTCCACCGCCATGCGCGGCACGCCGGTGGGCGCGCATTACGCGGCCAGCAAGTCCGGGCTGGTCGGCCTGACGCGCTCCATGGCGATCGCCCTGGCGCCGCACCGCATCCGGGTGAACGCCATCGCGCCGGGCCTGACCGACACGGCGCAGCCGCGCCATGGCAACACCGAGGAGGAACTGGCGGAGATGGGCCGCGCCGTGCCGCTGGGCCGCATGGGCAGGCCCGAGGATATTGCCGGCATGGCGCTGTTCCTCGCCTCGCCCCTGGGGGAATGGATCACCGGGCAGGTGTTCCACGTGAATGGGGGCGGCTATCTCGCCTGAAACGCGCTACGCTCCCGTGCCGATAAGCCCGCGAGGTCACCGATGACGACCCTGTCCGTGGAAGGTGGCTGCGCCTGCGGCGCGGTCCGCTATGTGGCGGAGGGCACGCCCTTCCATGCCAGCCTCTGCCACTGCATCGATTGCCGCCGGGTCCTGGGAGCCTCGCCGGTCGCCTGGTTCAGTGTCCGGCTCAAGGAGTTCCGGCTGCTGCGCGGAGAGATGCGCGAATACCGTTCCAGCCCGCCCGCGCTGCGCGGCTTCTGCGCGGATTGCGGCACCGGCCTGACCTTCCGCAGCGAGGACTCGCCGGACGAGATCGACGTCGCCACCGCGACGCTGGACGATCCGGGCGTGGTGCCGCCCGAGCTGCATCTCTGGACCTCCCAGGCCCTGCCCTGGGCGCTGGCGGCGGATGGCCTGCCGCGCTTCCCGCAGGGCCGGCCGGGCGGTTAGGGATGGGCGGCCGGGGGCCGGTCAGGCCGCCTCGGCATTGGCATCGCCCGGCGCGGTTTCCCAGCCCAGCTCCACCAGCGCGACGCGGCGGCCCTGGCGGTCCTGCTGCTGCACCACCATGCCCTGCTCCTCCAGATAGGCGAGCACGCGGCGGGCGCGGCCCAGGGAGCGGGTGCCATAGGCCTGGGCGATGGCGGCATCGGAGGGGCAGGGGCGCCGGTCCAGCGCGGCACGGGCCAGCATCAGGTAGACGCCCTGGACATCCTCCGGCAGCGCCGCGGCGCGGCTCCGCACCGCGGCCCATTCCGGGTTCTCGGCGGTGCCGGCATCCACCCCGGCGCGTGCCACGGCGAGGCGGGCGCGGAATTCCGGCAGCTCCATCGGCTTGCCGGCCACCGCCCGGATGCGGCAGCGCACGAGGAAGTCGCCATAGAGCACGCTGACCGGGCGGAAGGCTGCCTCCGGGTCCTCCAGCAGCGCGTGCAGCACCTCCTCCAGCCGGCGCTCGCGCTCCGCCAGCTCCTCCGGGCTGGGCGGGGCGGGCTCGGCGCGGCTGTGCACGGCGGGCGGGCGGGCGGCGGCGAGCTGCGCCAGGATGTCCGGCGCGGGCGGGGGCGGCGCGCGGCGCGCGGGGCGGACGGGCTCGGGCGGCGGGGTGAGGATCAGTTCCCGTACCTCCTCCGGTGCATTGGGCAGCGGCGTCAGCTTCGGCCCGGCGGAGCGGGTCTGCGTTTCCACCACGCCGATGCGGATGGGCAGCGGGCGGCGGGACAGGGCCGGGCCGAGCGCCACGAAGCTGCCGCGCGGCAGGTCGCGGAACTGCTCCGCCTGCCGCCGCTCCATGCCCAGCAGGTCGGCGGCGCGCTGCATGTCGATGTCGAGGAAGGTGCGCCCCATCAGGAAGTTCGAGGCCTCGGCAGCGACGTTCTTGGCCAGCTTGGCCAGGCGCTGCGTGGCGATGATCCCCGCGAGCCCGCGCTTGCGGCCGCGCGACATCAGGTTGGCCATGGCGCCGAGCGAGGCGCGCCGGGCCTCGTCCGAGACCTCGGTCGCGGCGGCGGGGGCGAAGATCTGCGCCTCGTCCACCACCACCAGCACGGGGGACCAGAGGTCGCGGTCCACCTCGAACATGCCGTTCAGGAAGACCGCCGCCTGGCGCATCTGCCCCTCGGCATCCAGCCCCTCCAGGTTCAGCACCACGGAGACCCGGTGCTCGCGCATCCGCTCGGCGGCGGCCTGCAGGCCGCGCTCGGTCTGGGCGGCGGCGTCGATCACCAGATGGCCGAACTTCTCGGCGAGGCTGACGAAATCCCCCTCTGGGTCGATCACCGCCTGCTGCACCCAGGCGGCGGACTGTTCCATCAGCCGCCGCAGCAGGTGCGACTTGCCGGAGCCGGAATTGCCCTGGACCAGCAGGCGGGTGGCGAGGAGCTCCTCCAGGTCGAGGGTCGCGGGCGAGCCGGCGGTGGTGGTGCCGAGGTCGATCGCGATGGTCATGCCGGGACGGGTTCCTCGATCCGGGTGGGGGGGAAAGCGCCAGGGGCGGGGCTGTCTCTTGATCACATCTACGCACAGCTCCACCGTAAGGCG
>NZ_BDLP01000198.1:0-8032 GCF_001950415.1 Roseomonas sp. TAS13 | reverse complement strand
GGCCTCGTCCAGCACGGCGCGGGCGAGAGGATGCTCGCTGCCCGCCTGCAGCCGCGCGGCGAGGCGCAGCGCCTCCTCCCGCGCCACGCCTTCCGCCGGAACCAGCGCGGCAAGGCGCGGCCGGCCCTCGGTCAGCGTGCCGGTCTTGTCGAAGGCGACCACGGAAAGGCCCCGGGCGCGCTCGATCGCCTCGGCATCGCGCAGCAGGATGCCGGCGCGGGCGGCGGCGCCAGTGCCGGCCACCACGGCGGCGGGGGTGGCAAGGCCCAGGGCGCAGGGGCAGGCCACCACCAGCACCGCCACCGCATGCAGCAGTGCCACCTGCGCCGCCGCCCCGGCCAGCAGCCAGCCCAGGAAGGTGACGGCGGCGATGCCCAGGACCACCGGCACGAAGACGGCGCTCACCCGGTCGGCCAGGCGCTGGATCGGGGCGCGGCTGCTGCCCGCCTCCTCCACCAGCGCGGCGATGCGGGCGAGGCGCGTGTCCTTGCCCGTGGCGGTGACGCGGGCCACCAGCCGTCCGTCCAGCACCACCGTCCCGGCGGCCAGGGCGTCGCCCGGGCTCTTGGCCACGGCGCGGGACTCGCCGGTCAGGGCGGATTCGTCCACCCCGGCCTCGCCTTCCTCCAGCAGCGCATCGGCGGGGATGCGGGCGCCGGGGCGGATGGCGATGCGGTCGCCCTGGCGCAGCCGGGCGGTGGGCACCTCCTCCTCCCGCCCCTGGCCGTCGAGGCGCAGGGCGGTGTCGGGGCGCAGCTTCAGCAGCGTTTCCACCGCCCCGGCGGCGGCGTTGCGGGCGCGTTCCTCCAGGAAGCGGCCAAGCGAGACGAAGGCCAGGACCAGGGCCGAGGCCTCGAAATAGAGATGGTGCCCGTCATTCAGCATCAGCACGGTGGAAAGCGCCCAGGCCGCCGTGGTGCCGATGGCGACCAGCAGCTCCATGTTGCCGGTGAGGTCCCGCACCGCGCCCCAGGCCTTGCGGTAGATCCCGGCGCCGATGCCGAACTGCATCAGCGTGGCCAGGACGAACTGCGCCAGGGGGGGCGGCATCCAGTCGCGGCCCAGCCCCATACCGATCATGCCGATAAGGAAGGGCAGGGCGAGCAGCCCGGCCAGGGTGGGGCGCAGCCAGCCCATCCGGTGGCGCGGAGGCGTGGCGCCGGCGGCTTCCGGCTCTGGATGCAGCACGGCATAGCCGGCTTTCTCCACGGCCCGGTCCAGCGCTTCCTCCAGCGCGGCGGGGTCGGCGCCGGGCCGCAGCCGCACCCGCGTATGGCCGGTGGCGAAGTTCGCCTGGGCCGATTCCACGCCCGGAACCTTGGTGAGCGCGCGTTCCACCCGCCGCACGCAGGAGGCGCAACTCATCCCCTCCACCAGGAGGTCGAGGCCGGGTCCGGTGCCCTGGGACGTGCTGGCCGTGTGGGCGGAAAGGTCGTCTGGCATGGCCAAGAGGTGGGGCTTCCCTCTCCGGGAAGGTCAAGCCTCTTCCCGGGATGCGATGCATACTTGCCTTGCGCAGGCGTCATTGCGGCAGGAATTGCCTAAGAAATGTTCAATGCGCCGGCAGGGTTTCGCTTCCGGGACCCCTGTCCGCCAGGACAGCGTGTGCCCTGGGACCATCGTCGCTGGTTCCCGCTGCCGCCGGATCGCGCCGGAAGCGATGCTCTCCGGCAAGCCGCGGATGCCGCGAGTGCGGACAAGGTGTCCTTCACTTCTTCCGGGCGACCTCCTGATCCACCTGCTCCCTGGGATCACGCCACCGGCTGACCTTGCCACCTCCACCCACTCAAGGTGGGGACTGGGGACATACGATGTCCCCGGCGGTGGGAGTTCCGGGGGCAGGCGGAGCCTCCCCCGGGGGTGGCGGCAGGCGCAACGCCCAGGGTTCTCCGGAGAATGATGACGGTGGCACGGGCCTTGCGTTCCTCGCGGCGGGGACATGGATCGGTCTGGGGGCTCATGCGCGGGGCGAGTGTCGAGCTGGTGAAGGTGACCAAGCGCTACCCCAACGGGGCGGTGGCGGTGGACGGGATCGACCTGCGCATCCCGGCGGGGAGCTATTGCTGCCTGCTCGGCCCCTCGGGCTGCGGCAAGACCAGCACGCTGCGGATGATCGCCGGGCATGAGGACATCAGCGACGGCGACATCCTGATCGGCCCGCGCAACGTCGGCGGCCTGGCCCCGGCGGCGCGGGGCACGGCGATGATGTTCCAGAGCTACGCGCTTTTCCCGCACCTGAACTGCCTGGACAACGTCGCCTTCGGCCCGCGCATGCGCGGCATCGGCAAGGCGGAGCGGCGGGCGAAGGCCGAGGCCATGCTGCGCCTCGTGCACATGGAGAAATACGCCACCCGCCTGCCGGCGCAGCTCTCGGGCGGGCAGCAGCAGCGCGTGGCCCTTGCCCGGGCGCTGGTGACGGAGCCCTCGGTGCTGCTGCTGGACGAGCCGCTCTCGGCGCTCGACCCCTTCCTGCGCATCCAGGTGCGGGCGGAGCTGAAGCGGCTGCAGAACGAGCTCGGCATCACCTTCATCCATGTCACCCACAGCCAGGAGGAGGCGATGGCGCTCTCCGACCTCGCCGTGGTGATGAATGCCGGGCGGATCGAGCAGGCGGACGACCCGCGCACGGTCTTCTCGCGCCCCGCGACACCCTTCGTGGCGCGCTTCATCGGCGGCCACAACGTCATCGACCTGCCGGGCGCGGGCGGGCCCTTCGCGGTGCGCACCGACCGGATGCAGGTGGCGCGTGGCTGGCCATCCGAGAACGGCAGGGACGGGCTGCCGGCCCGGGTCGCCATGGTCGAGTACCAGGGCAGCTTCGTGCAGCTCCGCCTCGCCGGGGATGGCGCCTATCGCGACACCCTGCCGGAGATGACCGCCATCCTGTCCGACGATGCCTTCGAGGCCGCGCCGCTGAGCCAGGGCGAGGCGGTGACGGTCGGCTGGAGCGGCACGGACGCGCACCGGCTGAGCGTGCCCGCCCACGGCCAGGCGCTTCCGGCCTGAGCGGCGCACGCTGCAGGCGGCGCGATTTTTCCGCCATCCCGGCCAGGCGGTCCGGGTGGCCCCGATGCAGACACGGTGGCGGGCAGCCCCCACCCTGGAGGAGCAAGGCTCATGAGTGAAAGCAAGAAGAACGGGGCGAACCCCCACGGCGCCCTGGGGACGCTGGGCCGGCGCACGCTGTTCGGCGCCGCGGGCGGCCTGGCCGCGGCCGGCGCCTTCCGCCTGGCCGCCCCGGCGGTGCATGCGCAGGAGCCGGTGACGCTGCGCTACCTGGGCACGGCGGTGAACCAGAGCGCCGAGATCGCCGCCAAGGTGAAGCAGGACCTGGGCATCACCATCGAGTACATCCCGGTGGTGACGGATGACGTGATCCGCCGCGCGGTGACGCAGCCCAACACCTTCGACCTGCTGGACATGGAGTACTTCTCCGCCAAGCGCGTCGCGCCCTCGGGCAACCTGCAGGGCATCGAGGCGAAGCGGATCAAGGAGTTCGACAACATCACCCCGGTCTTCACCAAGGGTGAGATCGACGGCAAGAAGATCGGCGAGCAGGGCACCGCGCCGAAGAAGGTGCAGTTCCTGAAGGGCCGCAACTCCAAGGAGTTCGCCGACGGCCCGACCGAGTGGATGAGCCTGATCCCCACCACCTACAACGCCGACACGCTGGGCATCCGCCCCGACCTGATCAAGCGTCCGGTCGAGAGCTGGAAGGAGCTGCTGAACCCGGAGTTCAAGGGCAAGGCCTCGATCCTGAACATCCCCTCCATCGGCATCATGGACGCGGCGATGGTGGTGGAGGCGATGGGCGCCCACACCTATGCCGACAAGGGCAACATGACCAAGGCCGAGATCGACAAGACCCTCGGCATCCTCACCGAGGCCAAGAAGGCGGGGCAGTTCCGGGCCTTCTGGAGCGACTTCAACGAGAGCGTCAACCTGATGGCCTCGGGGGAGACGGTGATCCAGTCGATGTGGTCGCCGGCCGTGACCAAGGTGCGCTCGCAAGGCATCCCCTGCGTCTTCCAGCCGCTGCGCGAGGGCTACCGCGCCTGGGCCTCAGGCTTCGGCATCCCGCGCACGCTGGAAGGGCGCAAGCTGGATGCGGCCTATGACTTCATCAACTGGTTCCTGTCGGGCTGGGCCGGCGCCTTCCTGAACCGCCAGGGCTACTACTCGGCGGTGCTCAGCACGGCCAAGGCCAACATGGAGCCCTATGAGTGGGCCTACTGGATGGAGGGCAAGCCGGCGGCCCAGGACATCAAGGCGCCGGACGGCTCGCTGCTGGAGAAGGCGGGCACGGTGCGCGACGGCGGCTCCTACGAGCAGCGCATGGGCCGGGTCGCCTGCTGGAACGCGGTGATGGACGAGAATACCTACCTCATCCGCAAGTGGAACGAGTTCATCGCCGCCTGACCGGGCGGCATGGGCTGGAGCGGGGCGGCCTGCCGGGCCGCTCCGTCCGACAAGAAATCATCGGGGATGGGTTCCGGTTCTCACGGCATCGGCGCGCGGCGATCGGGCCGCGCGGCTGCGGGAGATCTGCCATGGATGACGTGAGCCAGATGAAGCGTGCTTCCGGCATCGGCCGGCGCCCGGTGCTGCGGGGCCTGCTGGGGGGTGCCACGGCGCTTGGCGCCCCCCTGGGCGCCCCGGCGGTGCATGCGCAGGAGCCGGTGACGCTGCGCTACCTGGGCCTGGGGGTGAACCAGAGCCAGGCCATCGCGCAGCGCTGCAAGGAGGAGACCGGGATCACCCTCGAATACACCACGGGGGTGCATGAGGACATCGTACGCCGGGTGGTGACGCAGCCCAGCACCTTCGACCTGGTGGACACCGACTTCTCCGCGGTGCGGCAGCTGATGCCCTCCGGCAACATGGCCGGCATCGAGGTCAAGCGGGTGAAGATGGCCGAGAGGATCGCGCCGCTCTTCACCCGGGGCGAGGTGGCCGGGCGCAGGATCGGCGACCAGGGCAGCGCGCCGAAGAAGACCGCCTTCCTGACCGGGGCGCGCAGCAAGGGTTTCGCCACGGGGCCGACCGAATGGATGTCGCTGATCCCCATCAACTGCAACGGCGATACGCTGGGCATCCGCCCCGACCTGATCGGCCGCTCCATCGGAAGCTGGGCCGAGCTGCTGAATCCGGAGTTCAAGGGCAAGGCTGCGCTGGTGAACAGCCCCTCGGTCGGCATCATGGATGCGGCGATGGTGGCGGAGGCCATCGGCAAGGTGACCTATGCCGACAAGGGCAACATGACGAAGGCCGAGATCGACGCCACGCTCGGCCTGATGACGGAGGCGAAGAGGGCGGGGCAGTTCCGGGCGTTCTGGAGCGACTTCAACGAGAGCGTGAACCTGATGGGCTCCGGAGAGACGGTGATCCAGTCGATGTGGTCGCCCGCCGTGACCAAGGTGCGCTCGCAGGGCATCCCCTGCGTCTTCCAGCCGCTGAAGGAGGGCTATCGCGGCTGGGGGCTGGGCCTCGGCATCCCGCGCACGCTGGAAGGGCGCAAGCTGGACGCGGCCTATGACTTCATCAACTGGTTCCTGTCCGGCTGGGTCGGGGCCACGTTGCTGCGCCAGGGCTACTATCCTTCCGTGCCCGAGACGGCGCGCCAGCAGATGGAGCCCTACGAATGGGCCTATTGGATGGAGGGCAAGCCGGCCGAGCGGGACGTCAGGTCGCCGGCCGGCGTGGTGGTGGAGAAGGCGGGCACGGTGCGCGACGGCGGCTCCTACGAGCAGCGCATGGGCCGGGTCGCCTGCTGGAACTCCGTGATGGACGAGAACGCGTATCTGATCAGGAAATGGAATGAGTTCATCGTGGCCTGAGCCGTTAGCGGCTCGCGGGGTGGCGTGATGGATGCCATGGCTCCCGAGGCGGGTCTGTCCGGGGCGAAACCGCCCCGGAAGGCGCGCCGACGCAACATTGCCTACTGGCAGGCGGCGCCCTTTGCGCTGCTCTTCCTGCTGTTCTTCGTCGTGCCGCTGGTGCTGACCGTGCTGGTATCCTTCTGGACCTATGACGAGTACCAGATCACGCCGGACCTGACGCTGCAGAACTACCGCGACGTCTTCGACGGCTGCATCGCGCGGCTGCCGGACCTCTGCGTCACCTTCGCGACCTATCTCTCGACGCTGAAGTTCTGCCTGCTGGCCTGGGGCACGACGCTGCTGCTGGGCTTCGGCATCGCCTATTTCCTGTCCTTCCACATCCGCACGACCACGGTGCAGATGGGGCTGTTCCTGCTCTGCACCGTGCCGTTCTGGACCTCCAACGTCATCCGCATGATCGCCTGGGTGCCGCTGCTGGGCCGCAACGGGCTGGTGAACCAGGGGCTGATGGCGCTGGGCATCGTCGATACGCCGCTGGACTGGCTGCTTTATTCCGAGTTCTCGGTGCTGCTGGCCTTCGTCCATCTCTACACGCTGTTCATGATGGTGCCGATCTTCAACTCCATGGCGCGCATCGACCGCTCGCTGATCGAGGCGGCGCGCGATGGCGGGGCGAGCGGCTGGCAGACCCTGGTCCATGTCATCCTGCCGCTGTGCAAGCCGGGCATCGTGATCGGCTCGATCTTCGTGCTGACCATCGTGATGGGCGACTTCGTGACGGTCGGCATCATGGGCGGGCAGCAGATCGCCTCGGTGGGCAAGGTGATCCAGGTGCAGATGAGCTACCTGCAATTCCCCATCGCCGCGGCCAATGCGGTGGTGCTGTTGGCGGTGGTGCTGATGATGATCTGGGGGTTGACCAAGCTGGTGGATGTGAGGCGCGAACTGTGAGCGGGCCCGCCGTCAGGGAGAAGCGGCCGGCGGCCTTCTGGTGGCTGGCTGCGCTCTTCACCCTCTTCGTCCTGTTCCTTTACGGGCCGATCCTGACCATCGTGATCCTGAGCTTCCAGGGGCCGCAGGGCGGGCTGACCTTCCCGATGAACGGGTTCTCCACCTACTGGTTCTCCCGCCTCTGGCAGGGGGTGGGGGTGGTGGATATCTGGGCGGCCTTCGGACGGTCCTTCCGCCTGGGGCTGGTGGTGATGCTGCTCACCGTCGGGCTGGCGCTGCCGGCGGGGCTGGCCTTCCGCAAGCGCTTCAAGGGCCAGGACGCCCTGTTCTATGTGGCAGTGGCTAGCCTGATCATGCCCTCCATCGTGGTCAGCCTGGGGATCGGGCTGGAGTTCCGGCTGATCGACGACCTGGTGAAGGCCCTTGCGGAGCGCTGGGACATCGCCTGGCTGCGGAACTACGAGACCGCGGCGGGCCTCTATACCTCCGCCCTGGGGGCGCACCTGACCTGGACGCTGCCCTTCGGGCTGCTGATCCTCTTCGCCGTCTTCAACCGCTTCAACCCGGCTTATGAGGAGGCGGCGCGCGACCTGGGCGCCTCCCCGCGGCAGGTGCTGCGGCATGTGGTGATCCCGATCATCGCGCCCTCCCTGGTGGGCGTGGCGCTGTTCGGCTTCACCCTGTCCTGGGACGAGGTGGCCCGGACCAGCCAGGCGATCGGTGGACAGAACACCCTGCCCCTGGAGCTCCAGGGGCTGACCACCACCGTGACCACGCCGGAAATCTATGCCCTGGGCACGCTGACCACTGGCATGTCCCTGCTGGTAATCGTGCTGGCCCTGGGGACGGTGCTCCTCCTCCAGCGACGGCGCAGCCGGCGGGCCAGGAGGGGCTGAGGAGGGGCCACCGGGAGGGTGCAAGAAATCTGAAAAGATTCTGCGCCGAGGGGCTTTGACAGCTTTCTTTATGGCCCGTATAAGCCCGTTCACCGGCGGCGAGGTGCTGTGAAGTGCTTCTGACGCGGGTTTCCTGCCGACAGGTTGGATGTTCACTGGAGGGGATGCTTCCTGGCGAGGGGGTATCTCTGAGGGTGGATGTTCTGTCTCTGAGGTGTGGAATTGTTCCTTGAAGGTGTGAATAGGGGTTTTACTGTAGGAAGCCTGGATGTTTTGCTTGAGTGATTTGGCACGAGTGTGCTGGACGACTTGAGTGGGACCGTGGCTGATCTGGCGGTGGACTGG
>NZ_BDLP01000197.1:0-8033 GCF_001950415.1 Roseomonas sp. TAS13 | reverse complement strand
GCCTGCCTGCCGTGCGACAGGCCATCACCGCACGGCTGTTTGCTCACCTCGCATCACCCGTGCGATGTCCACATTGCAGACGACGATTCCTGCCGCCCATCAAACCTAAAGTGCCCAGGTAGTGCTAGGATTGCTGCGCAACGTAGCGTGCAGAGTCAGCGCCTTGAGGGGCGGGGAGGCTAGCGAGAGTATCGATGGTTCATCCAGGGTCACGAGAGCGGACATTTTAATCGGGCGCCTACATCCTCAAACTCGATAATGAAAATTATGTAAAACCATGAGTCGCTTGCCGGCTGGTTTCGACCTTTCGGTCAAGGGTCAACTCGTATCTGAAGCCCTGGCAACCAGCACCTGCGGGATCAGCGATCGGATAGCGCCAGCACGGCTGCCATATGAACAGTGCCCAACATGATAGACGCCGTCTCGCTTTGCGGATGATAGCGCGGAGACTGTGGACAATACCACACCAAGCACAATCGCCCCCATATCGCCCATAGAACTTTCTGGAATCCTATTATTGAGCAGAAAATCGCAACTATTGCGCGTGGTGAGAGCCCTATGGAAAAATGGTTGCTTCGCTGCCGAAACTCTTGCTTGCATTGCACCAGATCGTTTGGATAGGTATCCGGAAGAAATCATTCACATGAACCATGGAAAGACCTTTTCCATGTATTCATGTCGGCAAAATTACTTTCGAGAAATTATTTCCGAGCGGTGGTTTGGGTCTTGGTTCTTCGGATCTGCTTCCACGCATCACAAAGATTTCGACTAGGGCATTGCTGAAGTCAGGCGCCTTCTCGTCCGTCATAGACCCTATGTCTGGGGAAGCATTTTCACGCCCTGCGACCTTTCACTCGATCGGTGAATATCCTTTTGTGGATGCGTCTGGAACGAGGATCACAGAGGGTGCGCGATCCAGGTTACGAGACTTCCGACCGAGGCAGCCCTGCCTTTATCCGTTACGGCTGGTGGTGTGGGTGCTGCGGGACAGGGACCGATACATGGGATTGTTCGACGAGGCATCATCGTGTGACGACCCCGGTCGGTATGCGTCTTTCGTCCCCGCCGATATGCCGTCCATCACCAATGCCGATCTGGTGGAGGGCATTGCGGCTGGTGGCTATATCCGTGGGGTCATGGCCGAGGCACAGGAGCCTGACAGCCGAAAGCCACCCTACGCCCTCTACATCCTCACGTCCTGGCGCAAGGGCTACAGCGTCTTCCATATCGCCTGGCCCGCGCGACCACGGCTGTTCAAGGACCTGGACCGGGTCATCGAGATGCTCCGGTTCGAATTCAACTTCCGTGGCGCTGTCAGCGTACGGCTTGCTGGCGAGCAGGCTGCTCAGAAGAGCGCCCGCCTACGCACCCGGCGAAACGACCCATCGAGTGATCCCGTGGAGCCCTGAAACCGCGACGCTCCGGAAAAGGGCCGGTAGCCCGCAGGAGGCGACCGTATGCTTCTGAGGGAACTTCGTGGACACAAGGCTCTCACCGGCTTGTTGGCAGGCGCAAACAGCGCGGCAAGGATCGACACCGCGCCACAGTGGGACCCCGATGGGAAACTGCTGGCGGACTGCAAAGCATTGGAGAGCGCCGATGCAGCCTATCACGAAGGGGTACGGCGGATCGGTTCAGACCTGGCGCTCGAGAATGAAGATGTGGTCTGCCAACTGGCTGAACTGGACCGAGAGCGGGTTGTGATTGCCGAGCGCATCGCCACCACGCCAGCTCTGAGCTGCCGTGGTGTCCGATACAAGCTCGCTGTGATCGAGCGCCTTCTGCCACAGCGCTACGAGGACCCGGCCCCCAAGCGCGACGCGGTCCTGCTGTCCTTTCTGCTCGATGTCGACCGCCTTTGCTACGCCAGGGCTGGAGCCGGCCGGGCGAAAGCCTTCAAGGCTTCCGCGGCGGCGCGCGCCATTATCGCCACCAGCGAGGTGTGCGTCCGCCTGATCGAGCGAATAGCCGCTGGTATTGCCCAGATGGATAAGGAAGACCTCGCCCCAGAGCAGTTGGACGAGCTGGCCGAGACACTGTCGGACACCTTGCAGGAAAAGCGCGAGGTCATCGCCGCGTTGGCTGAGATGCCAGCACGTTCGTTCCATACGGCACAGGCCAAGGCAACCGTACTCCGGCGACTTCTGGAGACTGGCTCCCTCGAAGATGGCCACTGCGGGCGGGTTGATCTTTCCCGTTCCTACATTGCAGACATCAGCAGATTGCTGGCCGAGAACGATGTGGATTGCGCAGCGGCGGCCGAGGTGGGTTCATGATGGGGCAACATCACTGGCAAGCTCTGGCCCCGGGAGCCAAAAGCGTGAGCTGCTGAGCCGCTCCATTCGCACCACTGTCCCGTAACCTCCGTACGTGTTCTGCAACGGAGGTTCCATGAGATCCATCCTTCTGGCCTCGTGCCTGGCTCTGGCACCCGGCCTTGCTCTCGCCGAGCCGCACTGCAGCCTGCTGGCGCCGCTCACGGCTGCCGATACACCTCCGCCGGTATCGGTCAGCACATCATCTCCTCCCCCCGCCGCAGCCCCTTCTGGCCTGGCCACACCCTCTCCGGCCGCCCCAACTGACCTGCGGCGCATCGCGGCCTTGCAGCGCATCGCGGCCTCCGGCGCCACGCTGACCGACCTCGGTCCTTACCATGGGATGCGCCGCGTGGTGGTCCGCACGGGCGACCAGTTCATGCTGATGTCGGCCGCCCCGGACGGGCAGGCGGTGGTCGGCGGGCTGATGGCCGATCTTTCGACGGCTGACCTGATCCGCATCGCTGGCGGCAGCCTGACTGAGCTCGGCATGCAGCACGGGCTTCGCGGCCTGTTGGTCAGGAGTGGCCCGCAGTTCCAGGTGTTCTACGCCACGCCCGACGGCGAGCGGGTCATCCCCGGCGTGATGTGGGACGCGGCGGGCAAGAACCTGACTCGCGACCAGGTGGTCTCCGTTGCCGGCACCATGCCCACCGTCACCATCGGCCCGGTGGACGCGGCGATGCCAGCCGCTGTGGCAGCACCTCAGCCCGCCTCGGGACTGCGTGTGGTCCAGACGACCACCTTCGGCACACTCGGTGACGCCGCGGCGCCGCGGCTGTGGATGTTCATCGACCCGCAGTGTTCCTACTCGGTGCAGGCGATGCAGCGGCTGCAGCCCTTCGTCGCAAGCGGCCGGGTGCAGCTGGCGGTGATCCCGCTTTCGGTGCTCGACTACGAGGACCGGGGGCGCAGCACCACCAGCGCGCTGGCCATGCTGAGCCAGCCCGCCGAACAGATGGTCACAGCCTGGAGCCGGGGCGACCTGAACGGCACCCCCGTTCCGGAAGCGGCAGCCCGGTTGCAGGCCAACATGGCGGCCGCGCATGCCATCCAGTTGCGGGGCACCCCGACCTTCATCTGGCGCAAGCCGGACGGCTCGGAAGGCCGCGCCGATGGCCTACCGGGCGACCTGGATGCCGTGCTGGCCTCGATCGGGAGCTGAGCCATGCAGCAGGATCCCAGGATCGACCTCGTCGCGCCCCGCTCGCCTGCAAAGCGCAGGCTGGTGTTCCGCGCGGCGATGGCTGGCCCCCGCTGGCTGTGGTCTCGCTCCGGGGAGGCGAGCGGGAGCGAGGAGATCATCCGCAACGGCAGGCTCATCCAGGGCCTCGCCGCGTCGGTTCGCCAGGGCCCCGGAGCCCCGAAGCGGATCTTTGCTGGTCCGGACGGCCGCCTTGACATGGCGGCGACGGCCCTGAGCCATGGGCTGACGGTGCCCGCCCTCGAGGAGCGGATGGTCGAGCGTCGGCGGCAGACCGCGCGGATCGCCTACATGGCGTTCGCCGGCGGCTGGCTGGTGCTGGGCTGGTGGCTGTGGCAGGCGCTGACGGCGCCATGGTCCGGTAGCCGCATGGTGCTGGGACTGGAGTTCATCCCCTTCTGCGCGGTGTTTTTCCTGCTGGCGTTCAAGAATGCCTGGCTGAACTGGCAGCTCCGGACAGGGCGGCTCGGCTCGGCCATGGAGTACCTGTCCACGGCCGAGCGGTTCTGGCCGAACTGAGGCTCAGAAGGTGCCAGCCGGCGCGAACTGTTCCCCTCCGGCCGCCCCCGTCGCCCAAGGGGCGTGCTCGTAATCCGGGCGTCCGGAAAGGACGGAGGGGTCGGTCGGCCGCACGATGGTGCCGCGCCGGTCAGCCACGGGCGGCACCCAGGTGGCATTGGCCGTCCCATAGGTTGCATAGGGGCTGTAGGTCGGGTGCCGCACGGGCGGCGCGGCCGGGGCCGAGTAGTCGCGGGCCGACTTGATGTTGCCGCCGCCGCAGGCGGACAGCGCGATGGCCATGGAGAGCAAACCCAGGACGTGAGAAGGGCGCATGGTGAACTCCTGTTGAGGAGACCACCATGCGCTCCCGCGGTGCGAACGGCTCAACCGTAGAGGCTAGTTGCCGATCAGCCCATTGGAACGGAGCACACCCTCAGCTTCCTCAGCCCACCGCTTGAGCGCGCGGTAGTTTCGCTCGTAGTCGGCTACCTGCTGACGTAGGGCCTGGTTCTCGGCAAGCAACGCACTCACGTCGACGGTCGGCGCCCGCGGCTGTAGACGCTGAGTGATGGACTCGGCGAAGTCACCCATGACTTGCTGGTTGCGGGCCGACATCCGGCCAAGCGCGAAGGCCGCGAAAGGGCTCATGCCACCCGACGAAGGCTCATCGTCCATTTATCCCTCCTCCCGAGGCGACGTCGTGTCGGACGCAGCTCGAACGGTCGTGTCGACAGGACTGCTGCCGACTGCCTCTGAACGACGGGCGTTCCTAGCGGTGGCAGCCG
Source organism: Roseomonas sp. TAS13 (assembly GCF_001950415.1). Classification (NCBI taxonomy): domain Bacteria; kingdom Pseudomonadati; phylum Pseudomonadota; class Alphaproteobacteria; order Acetobacterales; family Roseomonadaceae; genus Roseomonas; species Roseomonas sp. TAS13. The sequence goes on along the minus strand of NZ_BDLP01000197.1, from coordinate 3,228 downwards.
TTGATCCAGCCTGTCCCTCCAGCATCTGGACAGGACCGTTGACCGCCCGGATAGCCGCCTGGCTGCCTCGAACGAGGCCCTCCTGAAGATTGGTCAATGTGCCGGCCACCCCGACCAGGGCAGCGTCCCTGCTGTACTGGTCCATGTCTACCCGGTTCGCCGATCCGAAGCCAATCAGTTTGGGCAGATGGTGGGGCAGAAGGGAGATCATCCGGAACGACATGATGGCCAGGGCACCATGCATCATGACGAAGATCGAGACCATGACCACCAGCCCGAGCCAGTTGGTCAGGATCCCGCCATTGTACAACGCGAAGCCGGCCGCGATCCCGAAGCCCTGCCGGATGAGCCAGGAGCCGCTGCTGAAGATGAAATAGCCGAAGAACAGGCCGAGCAGCATCAGCACCGGCCGGAACAGGACGTTGAACAGCAGGCTGTAGCCCTCGATCCCCCGCCCGTGCAGGCCTTCCCCCTGGAAGGTCATGTGGGCCAGCATCCAGAGCGGGACCGCCACCACGGCCTCGCAGACCAGGATGAGCCAGCCCATGACCCCGGCGAACCAGACTGCGAAGGGGATCATCGGCAGCACGAAGGCGATGGTCAGGCCAGGGATCAGCATGCTGGCCGCCCCGAGAAAGATCGGCGTGGCCAGGAAGTTGACGACCGAGTGGGCTACCACCGTCGCCGCTGCCCCGCCCCATTGCAGGGTCAGAACCTGCCAGGCGGTGAGGGCCGTGCTGCCGGTGCTGGACGCCAGCAGCGCGGCGCCGCCAAGGGTGATGAGGGCGATGTTGATGAGGAAGTTGCCCAGGGCCATGAGGCTGCCGAACGGATCGGTCCACATGGTGGCGCTGGGCAGCATGTAGGTGGTGATCTTCTTCAGCATCCAGCTGCTGATGCCGATCTTGCTGTAGAGCCGCTCCAGCAGGTCGTTGCCGTCCTCGCCCGGCACGGCGCCGGAGAACAGCTCGGCGTTACCACCGGGTGGGTTCAGCCCGTCCGTGGTCGTGACATAGGACTGCAGCCGGGTCAGGAAGCTTTGGCTCGACTGCACGAAAGGCGCGAGGTCGAGAGACAGGGACTGCCCGAGCCCCTGGTAGCTGGGCAGGTTGACCTGCGGGGTGGAATTGACCAGCGACAGGGTGACGCCGTTCAGGCGGGCGAATTCGAGGTAGTAGGCCCCGGCCGAACTCCAGCCCAGGGCGGAGAGCTGCGTTTGGCCGTTCCCGAGGCCGACATTGCCGTTTCGCGCCTGGGTCGCGTCCTGCATGGCGCTGCGTAAGGCGGAGGCAGCGTCGGTCGCGATCTGCGTCAGCTTCTGGGTGTAGTCGGACGTGGCCGAGGTGAGCACGCCCATGAGCGGCTCCAGCGCCGAGGCCCGCCGGGTGCTGAAATAGTCCTGCGCGACCTGCTGCACCTGCGGCCGGATGTCGCCCGTCAGCACGCTGGTGATCGCATTGTTCAGCAGAGCGGCCTTGTCCACGGTGACGCCGGCGATCAACTGTGCCGAGCTGTCCGTGTTGCTGACGGTGAGGCTGCCGCAGACCGGCCCGCCCGTCTCATTGCCGGCCGACAGCGAGTAGGACCAGGTCTGGACCTGGCTGCCGTCGACCATGCTGATCGTGACGGCGTTCGGGGCCGGGACGAGGTTGCTGTTGTTGGCGATGGTATTCACGAGGTTCCGGCACAGTTCCATCTGGATCAGCGCCGAAACCACTGAGCGGGTGCCGGGGATCATGGGCGGGTCGATCACCATGGCGTCCGGCCCGACCGCCTTGACGGCGTTGTTATAGACCGAGCGGGCCATGCCAATGCCCCACATGGAGGCCTGGACCACAGCCGCCTGGCCGGCGCTGAAGCCGCTCGACAGCGGGTACATCATGATCGCCGCGAAGCCGAGCCGGACCATGAACATGGAGGTCATGTTGCTCGACAACAGCCGGGCGGTCTCGGCGCCACGGTGGATCTGCATGATCGTCGAATAGCAAAGCCAGGTCATGGCGATCGCCGCCACGAAGCCGGTCAGCTGGCTGATGATGAGCCCGATAACGGAGGTCGCGCCGCCGATGCTCGGCCCCGTGGACGTCCCGATCACCGGGAACAGCGACTTGAGGACCTGGGCGGCCCAGTCGTCACCGGGGTCGAGGGCGCTCCAGCTCATGTTCATGCCGGAGTTCGTCGTGGTCTGGGCCATGGCCGGCACGGCCAGAAGCACCAGGGTCAGGCTCAGGCTCAGGATCAGGGGCCAGGGGCGGCGCATGGCATCCTCGCGGGGTAGGGCTCCCGCAAGGATGCTCGGCCGTGGTGCGAACGGATGGGCCTACGGGCTGGGTGAAGGGCTGCTGCTCGCACGAACGGTCGAGGAGAAAGCCGCCTTCACCTTGTCCACAGCCCGCGAGATGATCTCGGCCGCCTTCTCAGCCAACTCCTCAAGGGCGTTCTTGCCCTCCTTGCGACCCGGCGTGTTGACGGCAGCCTCGCCGACCTGGGCATCGAGCTTCTGGAAGCGGCCGGTCAGAGCCTCGGCGTCCGGCCGCTGACCGATGATGGCATCCACCGCCGCCCGGTCCTTGGCGTACTGGCCGGTGGCCGTGGCTGCCCGGTCATAGGCGGCGGCAAAGGCCTTCTCCTTCTGCATGGCGCCGTCGAACTGTTGCCGCAGGTCAGCGTAGACGCCGCCAGCCCGCATCTCGGACATGACCCCGGCCATGCCGCCCGGATCCGTCTTGGCGGCCTCGCGGATGCGGTTGATCACGCCGGCCCCCGGCCCGTTGGCGAAGGCTTGCAGCGCCTCGACCGCCGCCCGCCCGGACTGCTCGGCACCGCGGAAGCTGTTTTCTTCCCGTCCCTCTTGCATCCGCTGCTCGAAGCGGCTGACCCGGTCGGCCAAGGGAGACGGCGTTGAATCCAGTGGCGACGGCCGCGACGGCTCCTGCCGGGCCAGCGTCGCCATGATCGAACCCACCAATCCCGGCGCCCGGACCTGGACGCCGTTTGGCATGGGGGGCGCCGTCGAAGCCCGCTGGGCCTCTGGCACGTCCTGCTTCCATCCCGGATGACCGGCTTCCATCTTCTGACGCGACTCTTCCGCGCGGGAGGGTTCGGTCGAACGGGTGGGGTCTGCACCGCCGGCTGTCGCAGCCTGCCTTGGCTCCTGGCTCGGCGGACTTGCCGCCCCCGCCTCGCGTGCGGTTGCTTTCCCGGCCGAGGGGCCCTCGGCCGACCCAC
>NZ_BDLP01000196.1:0-8048 GCF_001950415.1 Roseomonas sp. TAS13 | reverse complement strand
GGTCCAGGGCCCGCAGGGTCCTGGCGGATGGGGGGGCCGGGGGGAAGGCAGCGCCTTCCCTCCGGGACAGCGGCCGTCCGACCATCATTCCCCTACCCGCCACTCTTCACGGGGCTGGCGGAAAGCGTGTTCCAGGAGGCCGCCGGGGGCGGGTCGCCCTTCTTCGGGTCCCAGTGGCCGGAGCGTTTCAGCGCATCCGCCACCTCGGGCGGCATGTAGCTCTCGTCATGCTTGGCCAGGACCTCGCTGGCCAGGAAGCTGCCATCGGCCTGAAGCCTGCCAAGCGTGACCACCCCCTGCCCTTCGCGGAACAGGTCCGGCAGCACCCCGGCATAGCGGACGGCCACCGTATGCTGCCCGTCGGTCACGCGGAAGCTGACATGCGGGACGTTGTCCGCGCTGGTGTCGCGATGGAGGCTGCCGGCCTCGACCAGCCCGCCCAGGCGAAAGGCGCGGCCGGGCTCGGGATGCGTCGCCGCCACGTCGCTGGGCGAGCGGAAGAAGACGATGTTGTCCTGGAAGGCCGAAAGGGCCAGGGCCGAGGCGGTGCCGATGCCCAGCGCGCAGAGGGCCAGGATCCAGAGGCGGCGCGACTTGCGGGACAGGCTCAAGACTTGGCTCCCCTTGCCCCTTCCAGCGCCGCCAGCCGTCGCCGTGCCTGCCCCTGCCGCCACAGCGCGCCGAGGGACAGCCCGCCCAACAGGAGCGCGGCCGCCAGCCAGGCCAGCGTCACATGCCACCAGTGAAGGCTCACACCATCTCTCCATCGAGGCGCCGCGCCCGCGCCAGGGACAGGGCCCGCACCCGCCGTTCCAGGATCGCCGCGCGGCTGCGCGTCAGCACGATCGCGACGAAGAGCAGGGTGAAGCCCAGCGCATTGGCCAGCAGCGGATAGAGCAGGTCCACATGCAGGCCGGGGGCGCCGAGCCGGGCCACCGAGGCGGGCTGGTGCAGCGTGTTCCACCAGTCCACCGAGAATTTCACGATCGGCAGGTTCACCGCCCCGACCAGGGCCAGGATGGCGCCCATCCGCGCCCCGCGCTCCTCCTCCTCGAAGGCGCGCACCAGCGCGGCATGGCCGACCCAGAAGAAGAACAGCACCAGAACGGAGGTCAGCCGCGCATCCCAGACCCACCAGGTGCCCCACATCGGCTTGCCCCAGAGGCTGCCGGTCAGGAGGCAGAGGCCGGTGACGGCGGCGCCGACCGGCGAGATCTCCCGCGCCACGATATCGGCGAGCGGATGCCGCCAGACCAGCCCGGAAAGCGAGGCCAGGGCCAGCGTGGCATAGCCGCTCATCGCCAGCCAGGCCATCGGCACATGGACGTACATGATCCGCACCGTCTCCCCCTGCTGCCAGTCCGGCGGGGAGAAGACCAGCGCCCAGGGCACGCCGATGGCGAGCACGAGCGCGGCCAGCGCCCAGAGGACGGGCGTCGCGCGCTCGGTCAGGCGCAGGAAGCGGCCCGGCTGGGCGAAACGGTGCCAGCCGGCGGCCCGTCGCGCGGGAAGCGGAGCCGGGGCCGAAGCCGGGGCCGGCGCCTGGGCAGGGGCTGGGGTGGGGGCGGAAGAGGCGCTCACCCCGCCTCTCTACGCCCTCGGGCCGATGGATTGAAGCGCCCGTTGATCCGGGCTTGAGTGCGCGCTCGAAAAGCTGAACGGGGACTCCGCCATGCTGTTTGCCATTCGTTGCGAGGACAAGCCCGATGCGCTCGACAAGCGCGCGGCGACGCGCCCGGCCCATCTGAACTGGCTGGAAAGCCACCAGAAGGACCTCGTCCTGGTCGGGCCGCTGCTGGATGGCGATGGCAAGCCCAGGGGCAGCCTGCTGGTGGTGGAGATGCCCGACCGGGCGGCCGCCGAGGCCTTCGCCGCCGCCGACCCCTATGCCTTCGCCGAGGTCTTCGCCTCCACCACGGTCGAACCCTTCCGCCTCGTCTTCAAGGACGGCGCGAAGGTCGGCTGAGATGCGGCACTGGCTGGTCAAGAGCGAGCCCGACGCCTTCTCCTGGGACCAGCAGGTCGCGAACGGGGTGGAGCCCTGGACGGGGGTGCGCAACGCCACGGCGGCGCGCAACCTGCGGGAGATGGCGCTGGGCGACCAGGCCTTCTTCTACCATTCCAACATCGGCAAGGAGATCGTCGGCGTGGTCGAGGTGGTGCGAACCGCCTACCCGGACCCGACCGACGCCACGGGCCGCTGGGTCTGCGTGGACGTGAAGGCGCTGGGCCCGGTGCCGCGCAAGGTCACCCTGGCCGGGATCAAGGCCGATCCGCGCCTGGCCGAGCTGGCGCTGGTGCGGCAGTCGCGCCTCTCGGTCATGCCGGTGGGCGCGGAGCACTGGGCCATCCTCTGCGACATGGCGGGCTGGAAGGACGAAGCCAGCCGCGCTGCGTGACGCGGGCGGCATGGCCGAAGGCGAGCGCCTGCTCTGCCGTCTGGAGGACATCCCGGATGGCGGCGCGCGGGGCTTCCCGGCATCGCCCGGCGGCTTCATCGGCCTGGTGGCGGTGCGGCGCGGCGGGCAGGTCTTTGTCTACCTGAATTCCTGCCCGCATCTCGGCGTGCCGCTGGAGGTGCTGCCCGACCGCTTCCTCGACGGGCGGCGGGAGCACGTCGTTTGCGCCCTGCACGGCGCCCGCTTCCGGATCGAGGACGGCTTCTGCGTCTCCGGCCCCTGCGCCGGGGACGCGCTGGAGGCCGTGCCAGCGGGAATCCGCGACGGCGCGGTGATCGTTCCGGCCGGGGCGGGGCTCTGATCCGGACGGCGGAACGCACCGGCACGGGCCTGCAAGGGTCCGGGCGTCACGCTCCGTGGCCATCCCCCGGGCCACGCGCGCCCCGCCGCACGGGGCGGGCACGGCCCCCAAACACCCCTTGCTTCCCGGACCCACCCCAGGCTATAGGAATAAAATCAACACCACGCGACCCGCAGTGCCGCCGGCGGAGCGTCCCGGGTGATCTCCGCCTGACCAAGCATCGCCCGGCATGGCCCGTAGCATTGGCTCTCGCCATCCGGCATCACCGGCCCTCGGGGCGGAAGCCTGGGCCTCACCCTTTCGCCACAAAGCCGGATAAAAGAGTAAAATCCTAAAACACTAAAGCTGGAAACGGCGTGCATGGTAAAAGGCCGTGGCCGGAGGGGCCAGGCCCTCCGGCGAATTCACACCACCGGGACCCGCCTGCGGGCAGCGGGTCCGGAAATCCCGGGCATCCCCGGCACGGGGAAGGCGTGAACCCTCAGCGCGTCCAGCCCGGATACTCGCCGACATTGTCGCGGGTGACGAGCTTGGGCTGCATCAGGATCATCGGGCTTTCCGGCTTCTTGCCGGCCAGGATGTCCCGCCCCGTCTCCACCGCCAGCTTGCCCATGGTATAGGGGTCCTGGCTGGCCGAGGCCTGGATCTGGGTCTTGCCCTTCAGCGCGCCGACGATGTCCGGCGCGCCGTCCACCGAGGTGATGACGATGCCGGTGCGGTTGAGCTGCCGTGCCGCGAGGTCGGAGCCGATGGCCTGCGGGTCGTTGATGGCAAAGACGCCCTGCACATCGCTGAAGCGGGTCAGCAGCGCCTGCATCACGTTCAGCCCGCCGTCGCGGGAGCCCTTCGCATCCTGGTCGGAGGACAGCAGCTTCACCTCCGGATGCTTGGCCAGCACCTCCTTGCAGCCCTTCACCCGGTCGGTCACCGCCGAGACCTGCGGCCCGTTCTGGATGATCACGTTCCCCTTGCCGCCGATCTTGTCCACCATGTAGTCGCAGGCGATCGCGCCCGCCTTGACGTTGTCCGTCTGCACCGTGGCGTCCGCGCCTGCGGCGGTCACGTCCACCGCGACGACGGTGATGCCGGCGGCCTTGGCGCGGCGGATGGCGGGCAGCAGCGCGTTGGGGTCCACCGCGTTCACCAGGATCAGGTCGGTGCCGGAGGCGATGAAATTGTCGATCTGGCTCGCCTGCTTGCTCAGGTCGTAATCGGCCGAGGTGGTCGTCACCTTCACGTTCGGACCGATGGCATGCGCGGCATCGGCAACGCCCTTGCCCACCGCCACGAAATAGGGATTGCCCAGCGAGCCGACACTCAGGCCGATGGACGTCACCTCCTTGGCCATGCCCAGCCCGGTGGAAAGCAGCACCGCCGCGCCGGCGAGCAGGATGGTCTTCAGCATTCTGGCGTTCTCCTTCTTCTCAGCCCTTGTTGTCGCGTGGCGGCGGGGCGGGCGGCGGCCCCGCCGCGATCCCGTCAGGTCCGCGCGCTGCCCTGCAGCCGGAACCGGTCCAGCGCCACGGCGCCGATGATCACCAGGCCCTTGATGATGAACTGCCAGATGTCGGAGACGCCGGTGAGGATCAGCCCGTTGGTCAGCACGGCGATGATCAGCGCGCCGACCAGCGTGCCCCAGATCGAGCCGATGCCGCCGACGAAGCTGGTGCCGCCCAGGATCACCGCCGCGATGGCGTCCAGCTCATAGGACTGGCCGAGCTGCAGCCCGTTGGCGGCAAAGAGCCGCGCCGCCGCCATGGCGCCGCCGAGGCCCGCAAGCAGGCCGGAAGCGGCATAGACGAAGAGCAGCACCGCCCAGACCTTGATGCCGGAAAGCCGCGCCGCGGCGGCATTGCCGCCCACCGCATAGATCCGCACGCCCAGCACCGTGCGGCGCAGCACGTACCAGGAGAGGACGATCACCGCGAAGGCGATCACCGCCAGCACGGGGATGCCGATGCCCGGGGCGACGGGGATGCTGGCATCGCCGATGAAGGCGAAGGGCAGGTCCGGGTTGAAGATGGTGGTGTCGCCGCCCATCAGCCGCGCCAGGCCCCGCACCGCGGTGAGCGAGCCCAGCGTGACGATGAAGGCCGGCAGCTTGCCGAAGGCGATCAGCGCGCCGTTGACCAGCCCGAAGCCGAGCCCGGTGAGCAGCGCCGCGGGCAGGCCGAGCCAGCCCAGGTCCGGCAGCAGCGAGACGATCAGCGCCGACATGGCCGAGGCCGCCAGCACCGAGCCCACCGAAAGGTCGATGCCCCCGGTCAGGATCACGAAGGTCATGCCGGCGCCCAGCACGCTGTTGATCGAGGCCTGCTGCGCCACGATCGACAGGTTCTGCACGCTGAAGAAGCGCCCCTCGCTCAGCACATGGAACAGGATGCAGAGCAGGATCAGCACCGGCAGCATGCCGATGGCCTGCAGCACGCTCCAGAGCTGCGCCCGGCGCGCCGAAAGCCCGGCGCCGCCCGGCATGACGGGGGCACCGGATGGCAGGGGCGCCTTCCCGGTCTCGCTCATCCGTGTTTCCTCCCTGGCCTCATGCCCCGGTATCAATGTGCGCCGGTCGCATGGGCGATGATGGCTTCCTGGGTGATGTCGGGGCCGCGCACCTCGCCGGCGATGCGCCCTTCGCGCATCACCAGGACGCGGTCGCAGATGCCGATGATCTCCGGCAACTCGCTGGAGATGACGATGATGCCGATGTCGCGCTGCGCCAGCTCGTCGACGATGCGGTACATCTCCGACTTGGCGCCGATATCCACGCCGCGCGTCGGCTCGTCGAGGATCAGCACCTGCGGATGGGTTTCCAGCCAGCGCGACAGCAGCACCTTCTGCTGGTTGCCGCCGGAAAGGCCGCCGACCGTGACCTGCGGGCTCGCGGCGCGCACGCGCAGCGCGCCGAAGGCCTGGGCGGCGCGGCGGCGCCCGGCGGCGAGGTTGAGCAGCCCGCCCGGCAGCGCGTCGCGGGCGATGACGCCGAGATTGATGTTGCCGCCGCAGGACATGTCGAGGAAGAGGCCCAGCCCCTTCCGGTCCTCGGTCAGATAGGCGATGCCCGCCTCCAGCGCCTCGCCCGGGGAGCGGATCTCGGCGCGCTTCCCGTTCAGCCGCACCTCGCCCCCCGCGCTTGGGTCGGCGCCGTAGATCAGCCGCGCCAGCTCCGTCCGCCCCGAGCCGACGAGGCCGGCGATGCCCAGGACCTCGCCGCGATGCAGGGTCAGGTCGCAGGGGTGCACGCGGCGGCCGCCATCGGTGAGGCCTCGCACCTCCAGCACCACGGGGCCCTTGCCGCCATGCGGGTCGTGCGCCTTCTTGTAGAAGCTCGACAGGTCGCGCCCGACCATCATCCGCACCAGCGAGGGCGCGTCAATCTCCCCGCGTTCCAGCGTGCCGACATAGCTGCCGTCGCGCAGCACGGTGACACGGTCGGCGAGCTCGTAGATCTCGGCCATGCGGTGGCTGATGTAGATCAGCGCGATCCCTTCCGCCCGCAGCTGCCGCACCAGGGCGAAAAGCCGCTCCGTCTCGCGCGAGGACAGCGCGGTGGTGGGCTCGTCCAGCACCAGGATCTTGGATTCCGCCTGCAGGGCGCGGGCGATCTCGACGAGCTGCTGCTCGGCGATGGAGAGCGTGCCGACCAGCGTATCGGGCGTGAAGGGCGCGCCGAGGCGTTCCAGCACGGCACGGCAGCCTTCGCGCATCGCGCGGCGGTCGATGCGCCCGGCGCGGGAAGGTTCGCGGCCGAGATAGATGTTCTCCGCCACCGTCAGGTTCGGCGCGAGGGCGAGCTCCTGATAGATGATCGCGATGCCCAGCCGCCGCGCGGCGATCGGATCGGCGATCGAGACGGGCTGCCCGTCGATCAGGATCTGCCCGCCCGGATCGGCCTGGTAGGCGCCCGACAGGATCTTCATGAGCGTGGACTTGCCCGCGCCGTTCTCGCCCATCAGCGCGAGGATCTCGCCGCCCCAAGCCTTCAGCCGTACCTTGTCCAGCGCCTTGACACCGGGAAAGCTCTTGGACACGTCGCGCATTTCCAGGCGCGGCGTGGCTTCGCTCATCTGCTCCATCCACTCTCGTCTCGCGCTGGTGTTCCGTGCCCGGCCATCCGCATGGGGGTGAGGCGCGGCCGCGAAGCAGGCGCGCCGGACCTGCCGTACTTCAGGAAAGCCGGACCCAGGTCACGAATCGGCTCGGACGTCGCGCAAGGGCGGAGGGATGCTCGCGTTTCCGCTGGCCATGGCCGCCGGATGCGGAAAGGAAGCGCCGGGACCGCGCGTGGAACGGGCGGCCAGGACGACAGGACACGGTCGCAGGCATGGCCGATACTCCCTACTTCTTTGTTCCGGCAGGATCATGAACGGTTTCGCACCGCTTGCGCCAGCCTCATCTTGGTCACGCTTCGTCCATCCATGACGGCCCCGTAAAACCTCCGGGGTGCGGGGCGTCGCTCTTGTGGCGACCCCCGGGGGAGGCCCCGCCTGCCCCCGGAGCCCCCACCGCTGGGGGGATAGTATCCCCCCAGACCCCGCCTTTCGTTGGCTCGGGCTGGCAAGGCCGGCATTCCGCCCGATCCCTTGGCGCAGGTGGATGGGCGGGGCTCCTCCCGGGAAGAGGAAAGACACCCTGTCCGCGCTGGCGGTACCGGCAGTCCGCCGGAGAGCATGGCTCTCCGGCGCGGTCCGGCCACAGGCAGGCGCCAACGAACGGGAGGTCCAGGACCCTCAGGGTCCTGGCGGAGTGGGGGTTTGGGGGCGAGGCGGAGCCTCGCCCCCAGGGACACACCGGACCGTTCCCGCTCCGGGTTCAGCCAGCGCGGATGACCTCGGCCTCGCCAAAGGCGGCGCAGGCGGCGGGCGGCGCATCCGTGACCAGCACCCAGCGCGGCGGCAGGGGTGCGCGGAAGGGCTGCGTATCCTGGCCAAGCTTGGAGGCATCGGCCAGGACGAAGACCGCGCGGGCCTGGCGCATCATCAGCGACTTCAGCGAGACCTGCTCCAGCGTTGCCTCGCAGAGCCCCTCGCCGGGCAGCAGCCCGTCGCCGCTGGTGAAGAGCCTGTCTGCATGCATGTGCCGCAGGGCCTGCTCGGCCAGGGCGCCGGTGGTGCCCATGCTGATCGGGCGCACCGTGCCGCCGAGCACGATCAGCTCCATTCCCGGCGCATCCGCCAGGACGGGGATCAGCGGCAGGTTGTTGGTGATGACGCGCAGCCGGCGGCCGCGCAGCCGGCGGCCCAGCGCCTCGACCGTCGAGCCGCCGTCGAGGATCAGCGTCTCGCCATCGG
>NZ_BDLP01000195.1:0-8166 GCF_001950415.1 Roseomonas sp. TAS13 | reverse complement strand
TCGCCTTACGGTGGAGCTGTGCGTAGATGTGATCAAGAGACAGGGGGCGGCTGGGCTTCGTCAATCCCGCCTTTCTGGCGCTGGCCGGCCTGCCGCCCGAGGCGCTGCCCGCCGGCCTGCCGATGACCGAGGTCCGCCGCGTGCTGGCCTATCGCGGCTTCTATGGCCCGGGCGACCCGGAGGAGCGGGCGGCGGGGATCGGGCAGATCGACCATTCCCGCCCGCAGCGGCGCCTGTTCCGCACCATGCGGGGGCAATGGCTGCAGGTGCAGGTCACGTCCCTGCCGTGCGGGGCGCGGATCAACACCGTCTCGGACATGACGGCGATCCGCGAGGCCGAGGCGATGGCGCAGGACCGGAGCCGGATGCTGGACGGCCTGTTGCAGAACCTGGAGACCGGGGTGGCGCTCTATGGCGCCGACGGGCGGCTGCGCTGGTCGAACCGGGCCTATGCGGCGCTGAACGGGCTTCCGCCCGGGACGCTGCGGGAGGGGATGAGCTTTCTCCAGGTGCTGCGCCTGATGGAGGCGCAGGGCGAGTTCGAGAACCTGGAGGACGACGACTATCCCGCCCGCTGCGCGGCCGAGGTGCATCGCCTGCCCTTCAGCGACCAGCGCGAAAGGCCGTGCGGACAGGTGCTGCGCATCCAGCGCCGGCCCTCCGGCGATGGCGGGATGCTGGTGGAGGTGGACGACGTCACCGGCCTGCGCCGGGCCGAGGGCATGGCGAGCCACCGGGCGGCCATGCTGGACGGCATCCTGACCGCGCTGCCGCAAGGGGTGCTGGTCTATGGGCCGGACCAGCGCGTCTCGCTGGTCAACGAATCCTTCCGCCGGGCCATGCCGGACCTGACGCACGGGGTCGGGGATTCCCTGGCCGAGATCATCGCGCGCCACGGCGCGGCGGGGGACAGGAGCGAGCCCCCGGGAGCCATCATGCTGACCTCCGCCGTGACCTGGCAGCAGCGCGGGAGCCGGAGCTACACGCTGCACCGCCATGACGGGCGGGTCTTCGACATCCAGACCTCCGCCCTGCCGGATCTGGGGCGGGTGGCCGTCTTCACCGACGTCACCGCGCGCCACCGGGCCGAGGCGGAGGCGCGGCAGCAGGAGGAGCTGCTCCGCACCACGCTGAACCACCTGCGCTATGGCATGGCGATCTTCGACCGGCAGGGGCGGCTCGTCGCTTCCAACCCGCTGACGGCCCGGCTCTGCGGGTTGCAACCGGAGCAGGTGGTGCTGGGCACCCATGCGGACGACCTGCTGCACGACCAGATCGCGCGCGGCGAGTTCGGCCCGCCGGGGGACGGGACGGACGCGCTGATCCGCCGTGCCGCGGCCACGCCGCGATCCGGCCCCGGCCGCTATGTCCGCACCCGCGCGGACGGGACGGTGGTGGAGGTCACCACGGACCTCACGCCCGACGGGGGCTTCGTGCGGACCTTCGTGGACATCACCGAGCAGCACCGCGCCAGCGCCGAGCTGGCCGCGGCGCGCGATGCCGCCGAGGCCGCACACCGGGCCCAGGCGCGATTCCTGGCCAATATGAGCCATGAGCTGCGCACCCCGCTCAACGCGGTGATCGGCTTCTCGGAGGCGCTGCTGGACGGGCTGGGCGGGGGGCCGGGCCGGGGCCTGGAGGCCGGGTGGCCCGAATGGGCCCCGGAGGGGGAGCCCGCGGGGAGGCCAGGGCCTGGCATGGCGGCGGACCTGGCCACGAGGCAGATCTTCCTGACGGCCATCCGCGATGCCGGCCGCCACCTGCTGGGGCTGATCGACGACCTGCTGGATACCGCGCGCTCGGACACGGCCGAGCAGGCGCTGGAGCTGCGGCCGGTGGAGCCGGAGCTGCTGCTGCGCGAGGCACACCGCATCCTGCTGGGCGCCGCGCGGCGCGGCGGCACCGATCTGGTCCTGGACCTGCCCGATGCCCTGCCGCCGGTGCCGGCCGATGCCCGGCGGTTGCGCCAGGTGCTGCTGAACCTCATCTCCAATGCGGTGAAGTTCACCCCGGCGGGGGGGCGGATCACGCTGGCCGCCCGACTTCTGCCCATGGGGGCGGTGGCGGGCGGGGAGGCGGCGGCGATGGAGATCAGCGTCACGGACACCGGAATCGGCATGGCGCCGGAGGACATCCCCCGCGCCTTCGAGCCCTTCACCCAGTTGGAGGACGGCCATGCCCGGCGCTATGGCGGCTCTGGCCTCGGCCTGTACCTCGCCCGTACGCTGAGCGAGGCCATGGGCATGCGGCTGTGGCTGGACAGCACCGCCGGGCAGGGCACCACCGCCCGGCTGCTGATCCCCCTTCCCGCCGGGGAGGAGCGCCGCGCCCGGCCCGGAGGCGGTGCCGGTCCCGGCGGCATCCCCGGTTCCCCCCTGCCCGCCGGCCCCCTTTCGGAGATCCTGCCATGAGCGCCGCCACCGATGCCATGGCCGCCACCGAGCGGCTGTTCTTCCGCGACCTCGACCCGAACCGGGCGGCGCGCATCGTGGCCGATGCCCTGGCCGGGGCGGAGGATGGCGAGCTCTTTCTCGAATACCGGGAAAGCGAGGCGATCAGCCTCGACGACGGGCGCATCCGCGCGGCCAGCTTCGACACGTCCCGGGGATTCGGCCTGCGCGCCGTGCGGGGAGAGGGGGCGGCCTATGCCCATGCCGGGGAGATCGGCGAGGCCGCGCTGAAGCGCGCCGCCGAGACGGTGCGCGGCCTGCCGGGCGACCGGATGGCGGCGCTGGACGAGGCGCCGCGCCGCACCAATGCGCGGCTCTACGACAGCGCCAACCCGCTGGCCGCCATGGGCTTCGCCGGAAAGACCGCGCTGCTGGCCGCCATCGATGCCTATGCCCGGTCCCGCGACGCGCGGGTGCGGCAGGTGATGGCGACGATCAGCGGCGAATGGCAGGCGGTGCGCATCCTGCGCCCCGACGGGCGCGGCGTGGCGGACCTGCGGCCGCTGGTGCGGCTGAATGTCGCGGTGGTGGTGGAGGATGGCGGGCGGCGCGAGACCGGCTCCTTCGGCACCGGCGGGCGCTTCGCCTATGAGCGTGTGCTGAACGAGACGAGCTGGAAGGGCGCGGTGGACGAGGCGCTGCGCCAGGCGGTGGTGAACCTCGACAGCCGCCCGGCGCCGGCGGGGGAGACGGTCGTGGTGCTCGGCCCCGGCTGGCCCGGCATCCTGCTGCACGAGGCCATCGGCCACGGGCTGGAGGGCGATTTCAACCGCAAGGGAACCTCGGCCTTCGCCGGGTTGATGGGGCAGCGGATCGCCGCGCCCGGCGTGACCGTGGTGGATGACGGCACCATCCCGGACCGGCGCGGCTCGCTGACCGTGGATGACGAGGGCACGCCGACCTCCCGCACCGTGATGATCGAGGACGGCATCCTGGTGGGCTTCATCCAGGACCGGCAGAATGCCCGGCTGATGGGCGTGGCGCCGACCGGCAACGGGCGCCGCGAATCCCATGCCCATATCCCCATGCCGCGCATGACCAACACGGTGATGGCCGGCGGGGAACATGCGCCGGAGGAGATCATCCGCTCGGTGAAGCGTGGGCTCTACGCGGTGAATTTCGGCGGCGGGCAGGTGGACATCACCTCGGGCAAGTTCGTCTTCTCCGCCTCCGAGGCCTATCTGATCGAGGATGGGCGCGTCACCGCGCCGGTGAAGGGCGCCACGCTGATCGGCAGCGGCGCCGATGCGCTGACCCGCATCGCCATGGTCGGCAACGACTTCGGCATGGACCCGGGCATCGGCACCTGCGGCAAGGATGGGCAGGGCGTGCCGGTGGGCGTCGGCCAGCCGACGCTGCGCCTCGACGGGCTGACGGTGGGCGGCACGGCGGTGTGATGTTGCGCCCGCGGCCCGGTGGGAAGGCTCCGCCTTCGCTCCCGTAACCACCCCATCCGCCAGGACGCTGCGCGCCCTGGACCCCGTTCATTGGTTCTTTCTGCGACCGGATCGCGCTGGAGGGCCATGCTCTCCGGCGGCTGCCGGTACCGCCAGCGAGGCCAAGGTGTCTTCCTTCCTTCCGGGCGCCTCGCCGGTCCACCTGCTCCCAGGGATCGGACCATGGGCCGACGGCTGCCACGGGCACCAGCGAAAGCCCGGGGTCCGGGGGCCGGCTTCGGTCCCCGGCGGAGAGGGTGTGTGAGAGGCGGCGCCTCTCCCGCGAGGGTGGCCGCGAAGAGTGCGCTGCCTGATCCTCCCCGATGAAGCAGCTGTCATCGCGCCCAGCGGCAACCGTGCCCGGGCTCCGCCGGTTCTCCTGTCACCGGCTGGGCGCGGAGGGCTTTTCCATGGGTGATGATGTCAGGATCGGCCCTTATGACGGCCCCTCCGGCGGTTGGGGCTCGGCGAAGTCGCTGGGCGAGATCATGCTGCGCGAGAAGGTCACGCCCGGCATCGGCGAGGCGCTTTTGCGGCAGAACAAGGCGGATGGCTTCGCCTGTGTTTCCTGCGCCTGGGCCAAGCCCGCTTCCGCGCATCCCTTCGAGTTCTGCGAGAACGGTGCCAAGGCCACGGCCTGGGAGCTGACCTCGCTCCGCACCCCGCCGGACTTCTTCGCGAAGCACACGGTGACGGAGCTGCTCGGCTGGTCCGATTACTCGCTGGAGCAGCAGGGACGGCTGACGCATCCGATGCGCTACGACGCCGCCAGCGACAGGTATGTGCCGGTGGCGTGGGAGGAGGCCTTCCGCATCATCGGGGAGGAGCTGAAGGCGCTCGACCCGAAATCCGTGGTCTTCTACGCCTCGGGCCGCGCCTCGCTGGAAACCTCCTACATGTACGGCCTGCTGGCGCGGATGTACGGCTGCAACAACCTGCCCGACAGTTCCAACATGTGCCACGAGACGACCTCGGTGGCGCTGAAGGAGGTGCTGGGGTCGCCGGTCGGCACCATCACCCTGGCCGATTTCGACCATTGCGACGCCATCTTCTCCTTTGGGCAGAATGTCGGCTCCAACAGCCCGCGCATGCTGCACCAGTTGCAGGAGGCGGTGCGGCGCGGCGTGAGGATCGTCACCTTCAACCCCCTGCGCGAGCGTGGCTGGGAGCGCTTCACCAACCCGCAGAGCCCGCTGGAGATGGGCACCGGGGCGGAGACGCGGATCAGCGAGCAGTACCACCAGGTGAAGGCGGGCGGCGACATGGCCGCGCTGATGGGGCTGTGCAAATGGCTGATCGAGGCGGATGACCGGGCGCGGGAAAGTGGCGGCGCGCCGGTGCTGGACCATGGCTTCATCCGCGAGCACACCAGGAGCTTCGAGGAATTCGCGAAGGCCGCGCGCGAGACGGGGTGGGAGCGGATCACCGAGGAATCCGGCCTGACGCGCGTGGCGCTGGAAGCGGCGGCGGAGCTGTACAGCCAGTCCAAGGCCGCGATGTTCATCTATGGCATGGGGCTGACGCAGCAGGTGCTGGGCGAGCAGAACCTGCACATGCTGGTGAACCTGCTGCTGCTGCGCGGCAATATCGGGCGGCAGGGCGCGGGGATCTCGCCGGTGCGGGGCCATTCCAACGTGCAGGGCCAGCGCACCGTCGGGATTTCGGAGAAGCCGGCGCTGGTGCCGCTCGACCGGCTGGCGGAGCTGTACGGGTTCGAGCCGCCACGCGAGAAGGGGCTGAACACGGTGGAGGCCTGCGAGGGCGTCCTCAAGGGCGAGGTGAAGGGCTTCATCGGCCTGGGCGGCAATTTCGTGCGCGCCATCCCGGACCGTGACCGGATGGAGCCCGCCTGGCGGAAGATGCGGCTGACGGTGCAGATCGCGACGAAGCTGAACCGCTCGCACCTGGTGAACGGCGAGGTCGCGCTGCTGCTGCCCTGCAAGGGGCGGATCGAGCGCGACAGCCAGGCGACGGGCGACCAGACGGTGTCGATGGAGGACAGCACCGCCACCATCCATGCCTCCTTCGGCAAGCGCGAGCCGGCGAGCCCCGATCTGCTGTCCGAGCCCACGATCGTCGCCGGTATCGCCAAGGCCACGCTGCCGCCGAACCCGAGGCTGGACTGGGACACGTGGCTCGCCGACTACGGCCTGATCCGCGATGCGATCGAGCGGACCTATCCCGAGGAGTTCCGTGGCTTCAACGACCGCATGGCGATCCCGGGCGGCTTCCACCGGCCGATCCCGGCGCGCGACCGGGTGTGGAAGACCAAGAGCGGCAAGGCGGAGTTCCGCGTGCCGGAGAAGCTGACTGCCACCGGCTTCGAGGACCAGCCGGAGCAGTACCGGCTGATCACGCTGCGTTCCAACGACCAGTTCAACACCACCGTCTATGGCTATCACGATCGTTTCCGGGGCGTGAAAGGCACGCGCATGGTGGTCTTCATGAACCCGGAGGATATCGTGGAGGCGGGGTTGTCGGACGGGGACGAGGTGACGCTCGCGACCGTCTATGGCGACGGCGTGCGGCGGGAGTTCGGCGGGCTGCGCGTCACCGGCTTCGACATCCCGCGCGGCTGCCTCGCGGCCTACTACCCCGAGTGCAACACGCTGATCCCCGTCGCGCACCATGCGGAGGAGAGCAAGACGCCGGCGGCGAAGGCCGTGCCCGTGCGCATCAGCGCGCGCGTGCCGCACCATTCCGGGCGCAGCGTGCCGGCGGAGGGGCTGCCGCCCGGCTGATTGCCGCTTCCCCGGCCGGGGCGCTGCAGGCAGGATGCGGGGCATGTCCGGCCCCGATCATGTCCTCCGTCCCGCCCTGCCGGGGGAGGCGCCGCTCCTCGCCGCCCTGGCGGAGCGTGCCTATGCCCATTACGTCCCGGTGATCGGGCGGCGCCCGGCGCCGATGGACGACGACTACGCCGCCCGCATCGCGGCGAGGCAGGTGCATGTGCTGGAACGCGGCGGCCGAATCCTGGGCCTTGTGGTGATCGAGGACCGGACGGGCCATCTCTGGCTCGACAACATCGCCGTGGAGCCGGAGGCCAAAGGGCAGGGCCTCGGCGGCGTGCTGCTCGATTTCGTGGAGGCGGAGGCGCGGCGGCGGGGTTTCCGCGAGCTGCGGCTTCTGACCAACGAGAGGATGGAGGCGAACCTCGCCCTTTACCGGCATCGCGGCTTCACGGAGGCCGAGCGGCGGGAGGAGAAGGGATTCCGGCGGGTCTACCTGCGCAGGACGCTGTCCTGATGCGCGGCGGGCGGCCAACCAGGGCCGTCTCCAGCCGTTCCTGAAGGCATCCAGCAACAGCGAGAATGCGATGTCCTTCATCGAGGCCCGGGACGGAACACCCCTGTTCTACAAGGACTGGGGCGCCGGCAAGCCGGTCGTGCTGATCCATGGCTGGCCGGTCAACGCGGATATGTGGGAATACCAGGCGCCTTTCCTGGCGGAGAACGGCTGCCGCGTGATCGCCTATGACCGGCGCGGCTTCGGGCGCTCCGGCCAGCCCTGGTCCGGCTATGACTACGACACCATGGCCGACGACCTGGCCGCCATCCTCGACGCGCTGGACCTGCGCGACGCGACGCTGGTGGGCTTCTCCATGGGCGGCGGGGAGGTCGCGCGCTACCTCTCGCGCCATGGCGGATCGGGGCGGGTGAGCAAGGCCGTCCTGGTTGCCGCCGTCACGCCCTTCCTGCTGCGGACGGAGGACAATCCCGAGGGCGTGGACCGTTCCGTTTTCGACGACATGGTCGTCAACCTGCAGGCGGACCGCCCGGCCTTCCTGGCGAGCTTCGGCAAGCAGTTCTTCGGCGCCGGGCTGCTGAGTTTCTCCATCAGCAGCGAGCTGCTGCAATGGACAGGCAACCTCGCCCTCATGGCTTCGCCCAAGGCGACGCTGGACTGCGTGCGCGCCTTCTCGGAAACCGACTTCCGCGCCGACCTGCCGCAGATCCGCGTGCCGGTGCTGGTGATCCATGGCGATGCCGACAACACCGTCCCGATCGACGCCGCCGGGCGCCACGCCGCTGCGATGATCCCCGGCGCGCGGCTGGTGGAATATCCGGGCGCGCCGCATGGGCTGTTCTTCACCGAGAAGGACCGGTTGAACCAGGACCTCTTGCGCTTCATCAGCGAATAGGCGCGCCGGTTCCGAGCTCCGGGAGGGCGTTGCGCTTCGTGGCCGGCCGCCGGGGGAGAGGCGCTGCCTCTCGCCCCGGACCCCCTATCCGCCGGGGACCGAAGCCGGTCCCCGGACCCCGGGCCCGAGCTGGTGCCGG
>NZ_BDLP01000194.1:0-8187 GCF_001950415.1 Roseomonas sp. TAS13 | reverse complement strand
GGTGGAGCTGTGCGTAGATGTGATCAAGAGACAGGCAACGTCACCGAGACGCGGCCCGGCGCCTCGGTGGGCCTCGCCCTGCTGCAACGCGCGGCGCTGGGCGGCGCCCAGGCGCTGGGCCAGCCCATGGGGCGCCTGGCGCCGGGCTGCCGCGCCGACCTCCTGGTGCTGGACACGGAACATCCGGCCCTGATCGGGCGGGAAGGCGACGCGCTGCTGGATGCCTGGGTCTTCTCCGGCAACACCACACCGGTCCGCGACGTGATGGCCGGCGGCCGCTGGGTGGTGCGCGACGGCATGCACCACCGGCAGGCCGGGATCGCCCGCCGCTTCGCCCGGGTGATGCGGCGGATCCGCGACCTGGCCTGATAGGGCGCGCTGGTCCGCCTGCCCCCCGGGATCGAGCCAGGGGCCGACCTTGCCCCCCGAACCAACACAAGGCGGGGTCCGGGGACATGCCATGTTCCCGGCGGTGGGGCTTCCGGGGGCAGGCGGAGCCTCGGCCGGGGGCTGCCACGAGGCGCGGCGCTACGACACCGATGCCTGAGGCCCTGGCAGCGGCAGTTCCGTCGTCATCTTGATCTCCGACATCACGATGCTGGAGATGATCTCGCGCACGCCGGGAAGCTGCGACAGGTGGTGTCGGTAGAGGCGCTCATAGGCATCGACATCCGGCACCACGATCCGCAGCAGGTAGTCCGTCCCGCCCAGCAGGGAGAAGCAGTCCAGCACCTCCGGCCGGCGCCGCACCGCGTCCTCGAAGCCCGGCAGCGTGTCGCGGCCATGGGTGGCGAGCTTCACCTGGGCGAAGACCATCAGTTCCAGGCCAAGCAGCCTGCGGTCCAGCAGCGCCACGCGGCGCCGGACCAGTCCGGCCTCCTCCAGCCGTCGCACGCGGCGCCAGCAGGGCGCCTGGGAGAGCCCGACCTGCTCGGCCAGTTCGGTGCTGGAAAGCGAGGCATTCCGTTGCAGCGCGGCCAGCAGGCGCAGGTCGATGGCATCCAGGGCTATGCGCATATTCCAATCGCCGCGGCGGCTTTCAGGGGAAGAACCATGCGCGATCCTCCCGCCAGATGCGGATCGACGCAACGAAAGATGAGAAAGACCGATGTAAGATAAAAGTCAAAAGAAGCAGGAGAAGCGTCCATGCAGCGATCCGTCGCCAGCGTTTCACCTCTTGTCTCCGAGGGAAGAATCCCGGCCCGCCAGGGTCCGGGGCACCGGGACCATCCCGGCATGGCCCGCATGCTTACCGGCGGGGCGCCGCGCCATGCTTGACGCGCCGCTTCCCGCCGCCGCCCCGGCCACGGGGCTGCGCTATCTTTCCGGCATCCAGGCGCTGGTGCAGTTGCCGATGCTGCAGCGCGAGCGCGATGCCGCCGCCGGGCTCGACACGGCGGGCTTCATCTCCGGCTATCGCGGCTCGCCGCTCGGCGGGCTGGACCAGTCGCTCTGGAAGGCGCGCAAGGCGCTGGAGGAGCACCGCATCCGCTTCCAGCCCGGGCTGAACGAGGACCTCGCCGCCACCGCCGTCTGGGGCACGCAGCAGGTCAACCTCTTTCCCGGCGCGAAACATGCCGGCGTCTTCGGCATGTGGTACGGCAAGGGGCCGGGTGCCGACCGCACCATGGACGTGTTCAAGCACGCCAATGCCGCCGGCACCTCCCCCTTCGGCGGCGTCATCGCCGTGGTGGGCGACGACCACGGCGCCAAGTCCTCCTCCCTGCCGCACCAGAGCGACCACATCTTCGCCGCCGCCATGATGCCGGTGCTGAACCCGGCCAGCGTGCAGGAGATCCTGGATTTCGGCCTGCATGGCTGGGCCATGTCGCGCTTCTCCGGCTGCTGGGTCGCGCTGAAGGTCGTGGCGGACACGGTGGAGACCTCCTCCGGCATCTCGCTCGATCCCTTCCGCATCGCCACCCGCATCCCGGAGGATTTCCCGCTGCCGCCCGACGGGCTGGGCATCCGCTGGCCGGATTCGCCGCTGGCGCAGGAGATGCGGCTGCAGCGTCACAAGGCCTATGCCGCCATGGCCTATGCGCGGCTGAACGGGCTGAACCACGTGGCGATCGACAGCCCGCGCCCGCGGCTCGGCATCGTCACCACGGGCAAGTCCTATCTCGACGTGCGGCAGGCGCTGGACCAGCTCGGCATCGACGACGCGCAGGCCGCCGCGATCGGGCTGCGCGTCTTCAAGGTCGGCATGCCCTGGCCGCTGGATGCCGAGGGCGTGCGCCACTTCGCCGAGGGGCTGGAGGAGATCCTGGTCGTCGAGGAGAAGCGCCAGGTCATCGAGTACCAGCTCAAGGAACAGCTCTACAACTGGCGCGAGGACGTGCGCCCGCGCGTCATCGGCAAGTACGACGACAAGGGCGAGTGGGAGCTGCCGGTGCATGACTGGCAGCTTCCCGCCGCGGGCGAGCTGACGCCGGCGCTGATCGCCCGCGTCATCGCCCGCCGCATCGGGCGCTTCCACGACCTGCCCTTCGCGCTTGGCGAGCGCATCCGCGAACGGCTAGCCTTCCTGGCGGCGAAGGAGGAATCCCTCGCCCGGCCGCGCACCACGGCGCTGCGCGTGCCGCACTACTGCTCCGGCTGCCCGCACAACAGCTCGACCGTGGTGCCGGAAGGCAGCCGCGCGCTGGCGGGGATCGGCTGCCACTACATGGCCACCTGGCTGCGCGCCGAGAGCACGCAGACCTTCTCCCACATGGGCGGCGAGGGCGTGGCCTGGATCGGGCAAGCGCCCTTCACGGAAACGAAGCACGTCTTCGCCAACCTGGGAGACGGCACCTACTCGCATTCCGGCCTGCTGGCGATCCGGCAGGCGGTCACGGCGGGCGTGCCGATCACCTACAAGATCCTGTTCAACGACGCGGTGGCGATGACCGGCGGCCAGCCGGTGGAGGGCACGCTCACCGTGCCGCAGATCGTGGCGCAGGTGCGGGCGGAGGGGGTGGAGCGCGTCGTGGTCGTCGTGGACGACCTCGCCCGCTATGACGGCGTGACGCTGCCGGGGGACGTGCCGCTGTTCGAGCGCCACGCGCTGGACCGGGTGCAGCGCGATCTGCGCGAATATTCCGGCGTTTCCGTGCTCGTCTATGACCAGACCTGCGCCGCCGAGAAGCGCCGCCGCCGCAAGCGCCGGCTGATGGCCGATCCGGCGCGCCGCGTGGTGATCAACGAACGCGTCTGCGAGGGCTGCGGCGACTGCTCGGCCAAGTCCAACTGCATGTCCGTCGTGCCGGTGGAGACCGAGTTCGGCCGCAAGCGGCAGATCGATCAGTCCTCCTGCAACAAGGACTTCTCCTGCCTCGACGGCTTCTGCCCCTCCTTCGTCACGGTGGAGGGCGGGCAGTTGCGCAAGGGCAAGGCGCTGGCTCCGATCGGCGGCCTGGGCGCCTCGGGCGGTCAGACCTCCGTGGAGGGCAAGGGCGATGCGCCCGCCGCTCCGGCGGAAGCCGCCGCCGCCCTCCCGGCCCTGCCCGAGCCGCCGAAGCCGGCGCTGGCGGAACCCTACGGCATCCTGGTGACCGGCGTTGGCGGCACCGGCGTCGTCACCATCGGCGCGCTGCTCGGCACGGCGGCGACGCTGGAGGGCAAAGGCATCTCCGCCCTCGACATGGCCGGGCTGGCGCAGAAGGGCGGGCCGGTCTGGTCGCATCTGCGCATCGCCGCGCGGCAGGAGGAGATCCACGCCGCCCGCCTCGCCGCCGGGGAGGCGCATCTCGTGCTCGGCTGCGACATCGTCGTGGCCGCGGCGGAGGAAAGCCTGACGCGAATGCGCGCCGGCCTCACCCATGCCGTGGTGAACAGCGACTTCTCCGTCACCAGCGACTTCGTGCGCGGCTTCGCGGCCCAGGCCCGCAGCGGCGACGTGGCGCGGCACCGCGACCCGCAGTTCCCGCTGGCGGAGATGGAGCGGCAGATCGACGAGGCCTGCGGCGGCGAGGGCGCGGCGATCTTCGTCGGCGCCACGCGGCTCGCCACCGCCCTGCTGGGCGATTCCATTGCCACCAACCTCTTCATGGTGGGCTATGCCTACCAGAAGGGGCTGATCCCGCTGGAGGCCGCCTCGATCCTCAAGGCGATCGAGATGAACGGCGCCGCGGTGGCGATGAACCAAGGTGCCTTCCAGTGGGGCCGGCAGGCGGTGCTGGACCTGGAGGCGGTGCAGCGCGCCGCCGACCCGACGGAGCGCCGCGTGCCCTCGCTGCGCCTTTCCGCCACGCTGGACGAACTGGTGGAGCGCCGGCTGAAGGAGCTGACGGCCTACCAGGACGCCGCCTATGCCCGCCGCTACGGCGATTTCGTGGCCCGGATACGCGCTGCGGAGGCGGAGCGCGTGCCTGGCCGGGTCGAGCTGGCCGAGGCGGTGGCGCGCTATCACCACAAGCTCCTCGCCTTCAAGGACGAGTTCGAGGTGGCGCGGCTCTTCACCGAAACCAGCTTCCTCCGCCGTGTCGAGGAGCAGTTCGAGGGCGACTGGCGCCTGAACTTCCACCTGGCGCCGCCGCTCTGGGCGCGGAAGGACCCGGAGACCGGCGAGCCGCGCAAGCAAAGCTACGGCCCCTGGATGCTGCGCGCGCTGCGCGTCCTGGCCCGGATGCGCCGCCTGCGCGGCACCGTGCTCGACCCCTTCCGCCACAGCGCCGACGGGCGGATGCACCGGGAGATCCTGGCCGCCTACGAGCAGGACATGGAGGAGGTGCTGCGCCGCCTCAACCCGCACAACCACGCCGTGGCGGTGGAACTCGCCGCCCTGCCGGAACAGATCCGGGGCTACGGCCCGGTGCGGGAGCGGCATCTCGCCCATGCCAGTCAGCGCCGGGCGGAGCTCCTGTCCCGCCTCCGGGGGGAGGAAAGCCTCCAGCTCCGCCCCGGCCACCCGGCCAGAGGAGCGCAGGTGGTCATGGCCGGCTGATCCCGGCAGGCCTTGCGCCGTCCCGGGGGGCAGGCGGGCCTCCCCCGGGGCCGGCCACAAGCAAACGCCACACCCCCGGAACGGAACTGGCGCCCGGGGAGATTTCTCCCCGGGCGCCGGATTGCTCTTCGGAATGAAGGCGGCGGACCGCCCGGATCAGAGCCGGTCGGAGGTCAACCGGCCGATGACGAAGCCGACCACGCCAATGATGGCGAGCGAGAGCAGCGGGCGCTCCTTGATCGTCTCGCCGGCCTGCCCAGCCTTCTCGCCGATCGTGTCGCGCGCTTGGTGGGCATAGTCGCTGGCCTTGTGGGCGGCGTCGTTCAGGGCGGGCTTCACGCGCTCGCGCATCAGCTCCTCGACCTGGGCGCGCAGGCGGGCGATCTCGCCGGTGGCCCCTTCCGCCGCGTCGCTCACCGCGGCCTTGGCCTGGTCATAGCCCTCGCCCGCCTTCTCGGAGAGCTTGGCGGCCCCTTCCTTCGCACCGTCCGCCGCGTCGGAAGCGGCCTCCTTGGCGTCGCCATAGGTCTTTTGGGCCTTGCCGGAGAACTGATCGGCCTTGCCTTCCGCCTGGGTCTTGGCATCGCCGGTCAGCTTGCCCGTGGCCTCCTCGGCCTTGCCGCCGAGGTTCCGGGCCGTGCCTTCGATCTTGTTCTCGTCCATGTCCGTGTCTTCTCCGGGAATTTGCTGGAAAACTTGCCTGCCGGGCCTTGTTGCGCCGCCGGGAGCGGGTGGCCCCCGGGCGTCTTCAGACGGTCCGCCGGCCGGCCACCGCGTGGTAGATCAGCAACACGATGATCGCGCCGATCACGGCCACGATCATGCTGTAGATGTTGAAGCCGGTCACACCGGCTCCGCCGAAGGCGCTGAACAGCCAGCCGCCGACCACGGCGCCGACGATGCCCAGGATGATATCGAGCATCACCCCCGAGCCCGTCTTGTTGACGAGCTTGCTGGCGATGAAGCCGGCGATCAGCCCGAGGATGAGCCAGCCGATGATCGACATGTTCCGCTCCAGATCGTTGCGCGGCAGGCCTCTTCAGGGAGGCTGCCATATCGGCAACAAGCGCGCAGGCCGCCTCGGGTTGCCATATGGGTCACACAAAGCCGGCCGGACTTCCGTGGGGCTGTCCCACGGATACCTTCGGGTCCGCTCACCGAGGTGCGTCCGGGGATGCCGCTCCGGAAAGCCCTCGCACAGTTCCAGACTTCCGGCTTTCGGAGTGTGGAAATCCGCCCTTCACTCGCGCGATGCGCGAGTTTGCCTCTTGCGCGGCGGGGCCGGGCCATGCGACCCACCTGCCATGCGCACCGCCTTCATCGGCGCCTACGGCTACGGCAACCTGGGCGACGAACTCTGCCTCATC
This sequence comes from Roseomonas sp. TAS13, assembly GCF_001950415.1. Taxonomy (NCBI): domain Bacteria; kingdom Pseudomonadati; phylum Pseudomonadota; class Alphaproteobacteria; order Acetobacterales; family Roseomonadaceae; genus Roseomonas; species Roseomonas sp. TAS13. The sequence continues at coordinate 1,893 of NZ_BDLP01000194.1, read as the reverse complement.
GAGGCGATGCAGGAATTCCCGCCGGGAGAGCCTCCCTCCGGCGGCGCCTTCGCCTTCACGCAGAATCCCGCCTGGACGAATCGCTGCGTGCCGGGTCTTGCCGGCACCTTCGCCACGCTGGAGGAAATGCTGGCGCTGGATCCGCAGCGCGTCGTCTATGGCGGCGGCGGCATCGGCGGGCGGGCGGATTTCGAGGAGTACCTGCCCTGGATGGCGGCCGCGCTGGATCGCGGCATCCCTGTCCATGTCCACAACATCGGCATCGCCCGCATCGCCGGGGCGGGCATGGAGTACGGACCGGGCGAGGGCTGGCCGCACCCGCTGCTGGGCCGGGTGCTGGAGAACCTCGCCTCCTTCACCGTGCGCGACCACCGCTCGGTGGACATGGTGGCGGAATGGGGCGTGCCGGTGGTGCCGGGCGTCACCCGCTACCCCGAGCGCGCCATCGCGGCGGAGGGCGATCTCGCGGAGGCGATCCTGCCGCGTGGCCGGAAGCTGCTCGGCATCTCCATCATCAACACGAACCAGATGGCCCGCTGCCTGGAGGCGGATGGCGGCACGGTGCGCACCCTGCTCGCCCGCTTCCCCGACCATGCGGTGGTGCCGATCTGCTCCACCCTGCATGTCGATTCCGACGAGGAGGACGACGGCAGCGGCTTCCACCGCTTCGCCGGGATGTTCCTTGGGGACCGGGAGATCGTGGCGCCGCAGCTCACCGAGCGCGGCTTCTGGGGCAGCGAGGTCACGCCGCGCCGGCTGAAGGGCATCATCGCCCGGCTGGACACGCTGGTCTCGCAGCGCAAGCACAACTGCATCCACGGGCTGGGCGCCGGGGTGCCGACCATCGGCCTCTCGCCGATGGAGGATGACAGCGTGCGCCGCGTCTTCGTGACCCTGGCCAACCAGCTTCCCGCCGGCTCGGCCTGCATCGGGCTGGAGGAGCATCCGGGATGACGCCCGAACCCACCCTTTTTCTCGGCGAGTTCGGGCGCGGCGATCTGGCGGGCGAGGCGGCGCTGCAGCACGCCGCCGCACCGCTGGGCCGGGCCGCCCTCGTCGCCACCGACGATCCGGAGGCGACGGCGCGCATCCTGCCGCTCGCCAGCCTGCTGCCGCCGAACACCCCGACCCCGGCCGAGGCGCGGCGCGCCCTGCTGACCGGGCCCATGTCGGACCACAACCGGGCGGTGGACCTGATCCTGCGCCTGGGCCTGCTGCGCGGGCGGGGTTTGCGGACCGGGCTGCGCAGCCTCTCCATCTTCCCCTGGGGGCCGCTCTACCGCCCCGCGCCGGAGGTGCGCGCGGTGCTGGAGGCGCTGGACGAGGCCAGTGCCCGCGACCACCGCACGCTGGGCTCGATGGTGGAATGGCGCTGTCCCTGGTGGGCGGGGCTGGAAGCCTTCCCCGAGGGCGACCTGTTGCCGGAACTGCCCCAGGCTCCCCCTCCCGGCCCGAGGCTGGGCCTCTCGGTCAGCGACAGCCAGAAGACGCGCGAGGTCTTCGCGAAGCACGAAGCCCTGGTCGCGGAATACCTTGCCCCCTATGACGGCTGGACCGTGGTGCCCTTGCCGGTGGTGCGGCAGGGCGAGGGCGGCAGCGACGACCTGCGCGCCATCCGCGACTGCGCCGCCCGCTTCCTGCCCCGCTCCCCGGTCGTGGAGATTGGGCCGGAGGACGCCGCCTCCTGGCGGCGGGAGATGACCCCGGCCCGCTTCAAGGGCTGGGTCGCCGCCTGCGACCAGGTGATCGGCGGCCGCGAACTGCCGGTCGCCTTCGCCGCCAGCGCCGGCATCCCCTGTCTCGCCCTGGCGCCGCATGCCGACCACGAGGTCGGCCGTGCCGCCGGAACCCTCGCCAACCGCCTCGCGCCCGGCAGCCGCTACCGCGTGCTGC
>NZ_BDLP01000193.1:0-8188 GCF_001950415.1 Roseomonas sp. TAS13 | reverse complement strand
CGCCTTACGGTGGAGCTGTGCGTAGATGTGATCAAGAGACAGCCCCCGGGGGTGGACACGAAGCGCGGCACCAGGAGCGGCAGTGCCAGGAAAGGGCCAGGCCCTATGCCGGATCGTAGCGCCGGCAGAATTCCTCCGCGCCGAGCGAGCGGAAATCGCCGAGCCGCTCGCCCAGGACCTCGTGCGGCCAGTCCCACCAGGCGATGCGTTCCAGCGCCGCGATCACCGTCGGCGGGAAGCGGAAGCGCAGCACGCGCCCCGGCACCCCGACCACGATGGCGAAGGGTGGCACATCCTTCGTCACCACCGCGCCCGCGCCGATGGCGGCGCCGTTGCCGATGCGCAGACCTGGCAGCACCACCGCGCCATGCCCGATCCACACGTCATGGCCGAGCGTGACGTGGTGGTCCCGCCGCCACGCGAAGAAATCCGCGTCATCGTCGCCGAGGCCATAGGCGGCGGAGCGGTAGGTGAAGTGGTTCAGCGCCACGCGTTCCAGCGGGTGGTTGCCGGGGTTGATCCGCACCTGCGCGGCGATGGAGCAGAAGCGCCCGAGCGTGGCATAGATGATGTCGCTGTCGTTCGCGACGTAGCTGTAGTCGCCGAAGACGCACTCCGCGAGCTTCGTCCGCGCCCCGACCTCACAGTACCGGCCGAGGCGCGTGTCGCGCAGGCTGGCGCTGGGATCGATGGCCGGGGCCTCGCCCAGCCGCTTCGTGGCCGTCGCCGGGTCCATGTGTCGCCTGCCTGTCGCGCCCATCCGTGCCTCCGTGGAAAAGGGCGGCGCTGTTGCCATTTCCGCCGGCAGTGCGGGAAGACATTCTCGTGACAACCCACCGCCCTCTCGGCGCGGAATGGGGGCGCACGATCGCGTGCCGGAGCGAACGCCCACCGGAACCAGGCGTTCGTTTGCAGGGACCGTGCAGACCCGTGCCGGCCCATCGGCAAGGATGGAGGAGCAGGAATGACCAAGTCCCTCAAGCCCGGCGACCATGTACGCTGGGAAAGCTCCGGCGGCACCAGCCACGGTACGGTGGAGAAGAAGTTGACCGGCGACACGCAGATCAAGGCCCACAAGGTCAGGGCCTCGCCGGAGGACCCGCAGTTCCTGGTGAAGAGCGACAAGAGCGGCGGCAAGGCGGCGCACAAGCCGGAAGCCCTGCGCAAGGAGTGACGCCGCGCCTCACGCGCTATCGGGCCTGTCCCGCTGCCGCAGGAAATCCACGAAGGCGCGCAGTGGCGCGGGCATGTGGCGGCGTGCCGGATAATAGAGGAAGGGCCCGGAAAAGCGCTGCGACCAGTCCTCCAGCACCGGGACCAGCGTACCGGAAGCCAAGTGGGGCGCCAGATACTCCTCGAACAGCTTGACCACCCCGAAGCCCCGCGCCGCGAGGAAGATCTCCAGTTCGGCATTGCCCGCCACCAGCCTTCCCTCGGGCGCGATCTTCACCACGCGCCCGTCCTTCTCGAACTCCCAGACGGCGACCATCCCGCTGGAAAAGCGGTGCCGGATGCAGTCATGCCCGAGCAGGTCGCGCGGATGCCGTGGGACGCCCCGCGCCGCCAGGTAGTCCGGCGAGGCCGCCGCCACGAAGCGCTGCACGCGCGGCCCGATGGGCACGGCGATCATGTCGCGCTCCAGCCTTTCGTCGTAGCGCACGCCGGCATCGAAGCCGGCGGCCAGCACGTCGATGAAGCTGTCGTCGCTCACCACCTCCATGCGGATGCCCGGATGCCGGCGCAGGGAGGCTTCCAGTAGCGGCGGCAGGATCATCCGCGCCACCACCGTCGGCACGTTGAGCCGCAGCGTCCCCGCCGGGCTGTCGCGGAAGCTGTTCACCGCATCCACCGCCGCCGCGACCTCGCCCAGGGCCGGTCCCAGCCGTTCCAGCAGCCGCTCCCCTGCCTCGGTCGGCGTCACGCTGCGGGTGGTGCGGTTCAGCAGCCTGACCCCCAGCACGGCTTCCAGCCGGCGCACCGCCTCGCTCAGCGAGGATGCGGATACCCCGCGCAGCCCGGCCGCCCGCCGGAAGCTGCGCGTCCGTGCCACCGCGGCGAAGGCATCGAGATCGGCAAGATCGGGACCGGCCATTGTGCAAAAATCCAAACAACCCGTGCGGAGAAGGCCGGATTATCGCACGAGCCGCGCCGCCCCATACTCCCCGTCAGCCCGGAAAGCAGCGCATCGCGGCGTCGGGAAGATTGGCAGACAGGAGAAGTCATCATGCAGAACCGCCAACTCGGCGCGGCAGGCCCGCGCGTCTCCGCCCTCGGCCTCGGCTGCATGGGCATGTCCGGCATGTATGGCCCGGCGGACCGCGCCGAGAGCATCGCCACCATCCATGCCGCCCTGGATGCCGGCATCGACCTGCTCGACACCGGCGATTTCTACGGCGTTGGCCATAACGAGATGCTGATCGGCGAGGCGCTCCGCACCCGCCGGCGCGAGGACGTATTGATCAGCGTGAAGTTCGGCGCCCTGCGCGATCCCGCCCTGAACTGGACCGGCTACGACGCCCGTCCGGCGGCGGTGAGGAACTTCCTGTCTTACTCGCTGCAACGCCTTGGCGTGGACTACATCGACATCTACCGCCCCGCGCGCCTCGATCCGGAGGTCCCGATCGAGGACACGATCGGCGCCGTCGCCGAGATGGTGCAGGCCGGCTATGTCCGCCAGATCGGCCTGTCCGAGGTCGGCCCCGACACCATCCGCCGCGCCGCCGCCGTGCACCCGATCTGCGACCTGCAGATCGAGTACTCGCTGATCTCCCGCGGCATCGAGGACAGCATCCTCCCCACCTGCCGCGAACTCGGCATCGGCATCACCGCCTATGGCGTCCTGTCGCGCGGGTTGATCAGCGGCCACTGGCAGGCAGGGCAGTCCGGCGCCGGCGACTTCCGCGGCCACAGCCCGCGCTTCCAGCAGGGCAATGTGGAGCGCAACCTGGCCCTGGTGGAGGAACTGCGCCGCATCGCGGCGGCGAAGGGCGCCAGCGTCGCCCAGATCGCCATCGCCTGGGTTGCCGCCCAGGGCGAGGACATCGTCCCCCTTGTCGGCGCCCGCCGCCGCGACCGCCTGGACGAGGCCCTCGGCGCGCTCGACGTCACGTTGACGCCGGAGGACCTCGCCGCCATCGGGCGTGCCGTGCCGAAGGGCGCCGCCGCGGGCGAACGCTACGACCCGAAGCAGATGGCCACGCTGGACAGCGAACGCAGCTGACACAGGGCGCTTCGGGGTCCGTGGGGAGGGGACCCGGCCTCTCCCCACGCCCGCCTCAGCGCGGCGTCACGCGCGCCTCGATCGCTTCCCAGATCTGCTTCTCCAGGAAGACATTGTCGAAGCGCGCCACCTCCTGCAGCCCGGTGGGGGAGGTCACGTTGATCTCGGTCAGGTAGTCGCCGATCACATCGATGCCCACGAAGATCAGCCCGCGCGCCCGCAGGTCCGGCCCGATGCGCGCGCAGATCTCGCGTTCCCGCTCCGTCAGCGTTGTCTGCACCGCCTTGCCGCCGACATGCATGTTGGAACGGCTCTCGCCCTCCGCCGGCACGCGGTTGATCGCGCCGCCCACCTCGCCATCCACCAGGATGATGCGCTTGTCGCCCTTGCGCACGGCGGGGACGTATTTCTGCACCATCAGCGGCTCACGCGACCGCTCGGTGAACATCTCCAGCAGCGAGGCGAGGTTCGGGTCGTCCGGCCGCACATGGAACACCCCCGCGCCGCCATTGCCGTAGAGCGGCTTGAGGATGATGTCGCCATGCGCCTCGCGGAACTTCAGGATGCGGCGCCGGTCGGAGGTGACCAGCGTTTCCGGCATCAGGTCCGTGTATTGCAGGACGTAGAGCTTCTCCGGCGCGTTCCGCACCTCGAAGGGGTCGTTCACCACCAGCGTCCGCGGATGGATGTGCTGGAGCAGGTGCGTGGCGGTGATGTAGGCCATGTCGAAGGGCGGGTCCTGGCGCATCAGCACCACGTCCATGTCGCCGAGGTCGATCTCCTCGTCCGGGCCCAACGTGGCGTGGTTGCCGGCCTCGCGGCGTACCTCCACCGGCTGCGCCCAGGCCATCACCCGCCCCGCATGCATCGCCAGGTCGCGCGGGTGGTAGTGCCAGAGCCGGTGCCCCCGGCCCTGGGCCTCCAGCATCAGGGCGAAGGTGCTGTCGCCCTTGATGTCGATGGAGCCGATCGGGTCCATCTGGACCGCGACCTTCAGCGTGCGCGTCATGCCTTCCATTCCCTGAAGCCCGTTGGGGAAGTCCGTCCGGGATGCGATCTTGGTCGCATTCCCGGGCCGGCAATGCCAGAGGGGTTTCGTCCCGCATCCGCTCCGGCCCAGCCCCGTCAGGGAGGAGCCTCCCCGGAAAGGCAGCTCCCTCAGGCCCCCGCCGGGGCTCCCTGTCAGGGGGCGGGCGGCCCTCCCGCCACCCCATCGATCCCGGAGCGGGGATTCGGAATTCGCTACGTGGCGTGCCAAGAAAGGCGCCGCACCAGGAGGAAGGACCAGCAGCGATGACGCGGCGGAAGAGGCGCAGCCCATGCTGACCGGCAGGTCGAAGGTCGCCGGCGTGTTCGGCTGGCCCGTCTCGCATTCCCGCTCGCCCCGCCTGCACGGCTTCTGGCTGGAACGCTACGGCATCGACGGCACCTATATCCCCCTGCCGGTGGAACCCGGCCGCCTGCCGGAAGTCGCCCGCGCCCTGACCCTGGCGGGCTTCGCCGGCGCCAATGTCACCATCCCGCACAAGGAAGCCGCCTTCGCCTGCTGCGACGAGGTGGACGACACCGCGCACCGCGCCGGGGCGGTCAACACGCTGGTCTTCCAGGGCGGGCTGATCATCGGCTCCAACACCGATGGCTGGGGCTTCCTCGCCAGCATGGAGGAACAGGCGCCCGGCTGGCGCGCCACGGACGGCACCGTCACCCTGCTCGGCGCCGGCGGCGCGGCGCGCGCCATCGCCGCGGCCCTGCTGAAGGCCGGCTGCCCCCGCGTCGTGCTGGTCAACCGCGCCACCTGGCGGGCGGAGAAGCTGGCGCGCGACCTGGAGCGCCCCGGCGAGGGCCGCATCGAGGTCGCCGCCGCCCCGCCGCTGGCGGAAACCGCCCTGCTGGTGAACACCACGCCGCTCGGCATGCGGGGCCAGCCGCCGCTGGAGATCGACCTCTCGCCCCTGCCGGACGCGGCGGTGGTCTGCGACATCGTCTATGTGCCGCTGGAAACGCCCCTGCTGGCCGCCGCCCGGGCGCGCGGGCTGCGCGCCGTGGACGGGCTCGGCATGCTGCTCCACCAGGGCCGGCCGGGCTTCGCGGCCTGGTTCGGCGTGATGCCGGAGGTCGATGCCGCCCTCCGCGCCCATGTCGCGGCGGATATCCCGCCGCGCTGATCCGGCGTCCGCCCGGAACATCCCCGCGTCACAGTTCCCCGGCCCCTGCCACAAATCGTCTCGGCGGCTTCCCAGGCTTACGGGGCGATGCCACCTAGGGTGGGCCATGCACGCCAGCCGGGACTCGCGCTCCGCCACCACGATCCGCCCCCGCCGCCCCGGGCGCGGAGGGCAGTCCGCATGAAGGTCCTGGGCCTGACCGGCAGCATCGGCATGGGCAAGTCCACCGCCGCCCTTGCCTTTCGCCGCCTGGGCGTGCCGGTCTTCGACGCCGATGCCACGGTCCACCGCCTCCAGGGGCCGGGCGGGCGCGCCCTGGCCGCGATCGAGGCCGCCTTTCCCGGCACGGTGCGCGACCTGCCCGGCGGCCGGCGGGTGGACCGGGAGGCCCTGCGCCGGGCGGTGATCGGCGACGACGCGGCGCTGAACCGGCTGGAGCGCATCATCCACCCGCTGGTCCGCGACGAGGAGCGCCGCTTCCTGGCCCGCGCCCGCCGCGCCGGCCGCCGACTCGCGGTGCTGGACATCCCCTTGCTGCTGGAAGGCGGCGGGCAGCGGCGCGTGGACACGGTCGTCGTCGTTTCCGCCCCGGCCGCCGTGCAGCGCGCCCGCGTGCTCCGCCGCCGGGGCATGACGCCGGAACGCCTTGCCGCCATCCTCGCCCGCCAGATGCCGGATGCCGAGAAGCGCCGCCTGGCCGACCACGTCATCCATACCGGCCTGTCGCGCCATGCCGCCCAGCGGGCGGTGCGCGCCCTGGTGCGCCGCTACGCAGGGCCGGAGGCACGGCCGCTGCCACCCGCCGCCACTCTGTGCTAGGGGCAGGGCCATGCGAGCCCTGATCCTGGACACCGAGACCACCGGCCTCGACCCCGCCACCGGCGACCGGGTGCTGGAAGTCGCGGCCATCGAGGTGGTGAACTTCATGCCCACCGGCCGCGAGTTCCACCGGCTGATCGACCCGCAGCGCGACGTGCCGGAGGAAGCCGCCCGCATCCACGGCTTCACGCGCGAGATGCTGGCCGGCAAGCCGCTCTTCGACGCCATCCTGCCGGATCTGCTGGACTTCCTGGCCGACGATCCGGTGGTGGCGCACAACGCGCCCTTCGACTTCAACTTCCTGGACCACGAGTTCCGCCGCTGCGGCGCGCCGGTGATCGACCGCCGCCGCATGGTGGACACGCTGGCCATCGCCAAGGCGCGCTTCCCCGGTCTGCCCAACAGCCTGGATGCGCTGTGCCGGCGCTTCGCCGTCGACAACTCGATGCGCACCTCGCACAACGCGCTCCTGGACGTGAAGCTGCTTTCCCAGGTCTATCTGGAGCTGATGGGCGGCAAGCAGCCGGGCCTCGCCCTGGCGGCCCAGGCCACGGGCCCCGTGCTGGTCGCCTCCACCGGCCCCGCCGGCCCGCGCCAGCCCCGCCCCATCGTCCCGTCGCCCGGGGAGCTGGAGCGCCACGCCGCCTTCATGGCACGGTTCAAGGAGAATCCCTGGGCGGCGACGGGCGCCGCCCCGAGCACCTCCCGCGGCACCCCGTGACCCTGTCCGCCCGGGCCTCCGGCCACGCCCGCCACCGGCGCGGCCTGTTCTAGATGCTCCAGACCGCCCTCGTCGCCGCGCGGGACCGCCGCCGCCTGCAGCAGATCGGCACGGTGCTGGTCCGCTTCGGGCTGGACGACTTCGTGCAGCGTTCCGGCCTGCGCGGCCTGCTGCGCCAGCTGGGCCTGCGCCAGGAACCGCCCGATGCGGAGGCCCGCCTCCTCTCGCTCCCCGCCCGCGTGCGCCGCGCGCTGGAGGAGCTGGGCCCCACCTTCATCAAGCTCGGCCAGGTCCTGGCCTCCCGCGCCGACCTGCTGCCGCCCGACTGGATCGAGGAGCTGGAACGGCTCCACAGCCACGTCCCCGCCTTGCCCTTCGAGGCCCTGCGCCCCCAGGTCGAGGATGACCTGGGCGCCCCGCCGGAGGAGGTCTTCGCCCGCTTCGAACCCCTGCCGCTCGCCTCAGCCTCCATCGCCCAGGTCCACCGCGCCACGCTGCGCGACGGGCAGGAGGTGGTGGTCAAGATCCGCCGTCCCGGCCTGCGCCCGCTGGTGGAGGCCGACCTGCGCCTCCTGTCCCACCTGACCGGGATGCTGGAAGCCGAATGGCCCGAACTCGCCCGCTACCGTGCCCGCGACATCCTGCGCCAGCTCCTGGGCGCCATGCGGGAGGAGCTGGATCTCGTCAACGAGGGCCGCAACGCCGAGGCCATCGCCGCCGGCTTCGCGGACCGGCCGGAAATCGTCTTCCCCCGCATCCACTGGGAATACACCACCGAAAGGCTGCTGGTGGAGGACCACCTGGAGGGCCAGCACCCGCGCGACCGCGCGACGCTGGAGGCGGCCGGGATGAACACCGCCATCCTGGCGCACCGGGGCGCCGAGGCCTTCTTCCGCATGACCCTGGTGGACGGGCTCTTCCACGCCGACCCGCACCCGGGCAACGTCCTCTGCCAGAGCGGCAACCGCATCGCCCTGCTGGACTTCGGCACGATCGGCCGCCTTTCGCTCCGCCGCCGGGACCAGGTGCTGACCCTCATCGCCGCCCTGGCCCGCGGCAAGTCGGCCGGCGTCAGCGACGTCCTGCTCGACTGGGCCGGCCAGCCGGAGGTGGACCCCGTCGCGGTGGCCGAGGCCGCCGATGCCTTCGTCGCCCGCCACAGCACCGGCCCGCTCCTGCTCAGCCAGGCCATCCCGGACTTCATGGGCCTGATGCGCGACCACGGCCTGGCCCTGCCCGCCGACCTCGCCCAGGGCTTCAAGG
>NZ_BDLP01000192.1:0-8247 GCF_001950415.1 Roseomonas sp. TAS13 | reverse complement strand
GCGCGCCCTTCCTCCCGGCGGCCCGGGGCGGGGCGGACGGAGCGGGTGCGGGAGGCGGGTTCCTCGCGCCGGCCGCGTCCGCCGCGCGGGCTGCGGGCGGCGGCTTCCATCTCCTCCTCGGAGACGGGATCGACGCCGTCGATCTCGATGCGGGGGATGGGGTTGCCGGTCAGCTTCTCCACCGCCTGGAGCAGCTTGGCGTCGTCCGGCGTGGCGAGGGTATAGGCATGGCCCTCGCGGCCCGCGCGGCCGGTGCGGCCGATGCGGTGGACATAGTCCTCGGAATGGAAGGGCACGTCGAAGTTGAAGACATGCGACAGCCCGCCGATGTCGATGCCGCGCGCCGCCACGTCGGAGCAGACGAGGAGCTGCAGCTCATCCGCCTTGAAGCTGTTCAGCGTGGCGAAGCGGGCGGACTGGTCCATGTCCCCGTGCAGGGAGCCGACCGAGAAGCCGTGCTTCTTGAGCGACTTGTAGAGGATGTCCACGTCGCGCTTGCGGTTGCAGAAGATCAGCGCGTTCTTCACCTGCTCCCGCCGGATCAGGCGGCGCAGCGCCTCGCGCTTCTCCATCGTGCGGCAGAACACCACGCCGGCGACGATGGTGGTCGCCACCGAGGCCGCGCGGGAAACCTTGATCTCCTTCGGGTTGCTCAGGAAGGCGTCGGCGAGCTTGCGGATCTCCGGCGCCATGGTGGCGGAGAAGAACAGCGTCTGGCGCAGCGGGGGAAGCATGCCGACGATGCGCTCGACATCGGGGATGAAGCCCATGTCCAGCATCCGGTCGGCCTCGTCGATGACGAGGATCTTGCAGTCGGCGAGCAGGATGCGGCCACGGTCGAACAGGTCCAGCAGCCGGCCCGGCGTGGCGATCAGCACGTCCACGCCCTGGTTCAGGATGGCCTTCTGCTCGTCCATGCTCTCGCCGCCGATCAGCAGCGCGTGGTTCAGCTTCAGGTGCTTGCCGTACTTCACGAAGTTCTCGGCGACCTGGAGCGCCAGCTCGCGCGTCGGCTCCAGGATCAGCGAGCGCGGCATGCGGGCCTTGGCGCGCGAGCCGGACAGGATGTCCATCATCGGCAGGACGAAGGAGGCCGTCTTGCCGGTGCCGGTCTGGGCCACGCCGAGCACGTCGCGACCCATCAGCACCACGGGAATGGCCTGGGCCTGAATCGGCGTCGGGGTGACGTAGCCGGCCTCGGCGATGCCCTGGAGAAGGGGCTCGCTCAGGCCGAGATCCGAGAAGGGCGGCAGGGGCTCTTCCGGCTCCGCGGCGGGCACGGCCGCGGGCTGGCCGGATTCGGCTGGCGCCCCGGTTTCGGCTTCCGGCGCGACATCCTTGGGGGCGGCAGCTTCCGGTGCGTCGGCGGCGGTGGCCGGCTCATCCGGCAGCGGCCCGGCCACTTCCTCGGCGAAATGGCCGGTCTCGGCGGCGGAAGCGCCCGGAACCTCGTCACCCTCGCGCGCCGGCACGGTCTCGCCCGGCAGCGTGGCGCCACCCTCGGGCGGGACATCCGGATTGGGCACCACGGCGTTCTCGTAGAACTGCTCGGGCGTTTCCTCGGTGCTGCCCTCGCGGGGGCGCTCGGGCTCGAAAGGGGTGCTCTCTTCCTGCTCCGGCGTGGTGCCGTCGGGCATCATCGGGCCGGGCTGGCCGGCATGGTCATGGCCGGTGGCGTCCGGCTTGTCGCTGTGGTCCGCCGCCGCGGCAGCGTTGCGCGTCTCGTTCAAATCTGATCGGTCCTGCGGCGCCCGGCGGAGGACCGCCAGGCATGTTATGCCGCGGCCTTTCCGCGGCTATCCTCTTCTGCAGCTTGGGTGTCGCGCCAACACGGTGGCGGACAGGCCGAGGGACCGGCAAACGGTCCCGCCCAGCCCAGGCTTCGCCGCATATGCGCGCATGGCCCCGTGAAAGCAAGGTTTTCGGCGCTGGACGGGCATTCCGGCATCGCCTATCGCCGGGGCGTGAGCACGCGCATTCCCCTTCTCCTGTTGCCCGGCCTGCTGAACGACGCCCGCCTCTGGCACCACCAGGTGGCGGCGCTGGCCGGTATCGCCGAAGGCCGGGTGCCCGATCTCAGCCTCGACGACAGCATGGCGGCCATCGCCGCCCGGGTGCTCGCCGCGGCGCCGGAACGCTTCGCCCTCGCCGGCCTGTCGATGGGTGGCTACGTGTGCTTCGAGATCATGCGCCAGGCGCCGGAGCGCGTGCTGCGCCTTGCCCTCTTCGACACCTCGGCGCGGGCGGAGGCGCCGGAGCAGGAAAGGCGGCGGCGCGGGCTGATGTCGCTGACCCGGGGCAGCGCGCCGGACCGGTTCCGGGGCGTCACGCCGCGCCTGATGCCGCAGATCCTGCACCCCGACCATCTGGACGAAGGCGGCGGGGGCGAACTGGGCCAGCTCGTCACCGACATGGCGATGGCGGTCGGGCGGGAGGGTTTCCTGCGGCAGCAGACGGCGATCCTGGGGCGCCCGGATTCCCGTCCCGGCCTCGGCGCTATCAGGGTGCCGGTGCTGGTGGCGGTGGGGGAGGCGGACGCCATGACCCCGCCCTTCCTGTCCGAGGAGATCGCGGCCGGCATTCCCGGCGCCGCCCTGCACCGGGTGCCGCGCAGCGGGCACCTGCCGCCGCTGGAGAATCCGCCCGTGGTGAATGCGCTGATGCGGGACTGGCTGCTGGGCTGACGCCCGGTGCCGGGCTGCGGCATGATGCGGGCCGTTCCCGATCGGAGTCGCATGGCGATGAGCATCCTCGACCTCGCCCTGGTGGCGCATGACACCAAGAAGGACGCGCTGATCGCCTGGGCGGAGCGGCACCGCTCCCTGCTCTCCGGCCACCGCATCCTGGCCACCGGCACCACGGGCCAGAGGCTGAAGGAGGCCATCCCCGAGCTGAAGGTGGAACGTGTGCTGAGCGGCCCCCTGGGGGGCGACCTCCAGATCGGCGCCCGCATCGCGGAGAAGCGGGTGGACGCGCTGATCTTCCTGATCGACCCGCTCTGGGCGCAGCCGCACGAGCCGGATGTGCGGGCGCTGATGCGGATCGCGGCGGTGCATGACGTGCCGATGGCGACCAACCTCAGCACCGCCGAGGCGCTGGCCGCGACCTGGCCGAAGGTGACGGTGCTGGCCGGCGGCTGAACCGCCGGGGCGTCACGCCCCCGGGGCGGGGGGCTCGCCCGGATCCCCGGCGATCAGGTGCTCCAACAGCCGCCGGGCATGGACCGGCAGGGCATCCAGCCGCCGGACGCAGAGCACCAGCCGGCGCAGGGCCCAGGGATCGGCGAGCGGGGTGACCGCCAGCGCCATGTCCCGCTGGCAGCGCCGCGCCACGACCTCCGGCAGCACGGCGATGCCCACCCCGGCCTCCACCATGCGGGCGAGCGCGTTGACGGCGCGCAGCCGGACCCGGAAGCGGGGCACCCGGCCGAGACGGGCCGCCTGCTGCGACAGATGCGCCGACAGGGCGTTGGCGGCGGGCAGGCCGACGAAATCCTCCCCCAGCACCTCGGCGAAGCACAGGGCGGATCGGCCTGCCAGCGCATGGTCCTGCGGCAGCACCACCACCAGCCGGTCGGTGCGGAAGGGATGGGCCTCCAGCCCTCCGGTCCCCGCCTCCCCCGACAGGATGCCCGCCTCCGCCTCGCCCTGGGCGATGGCGGCGGCGATCTCCTGGCTGGGGCGTTCCTCCAGGTCGAGGTCGATGCCGGGATTGGCCGCCAGCCAGCCCACCAGGGCCGTGGGCAGGTGCTCCTCGATGGCGGCGGTGTTGGACAGCAGGCGGACATGGCCGCGCAAGCCGCCCTGCGCATGGTCGCGCAGCCCGCCCCGCAGCCGCTCCATCTCCTCCAGCACGCGGCGCGCATGGTGCAGCAGGGTCTGGCCCGCCGGGGTGGGGCGCACGCCGCGCCGGCCGCGTTCCAGCAGCGGCGCGCCGAGCGCCGTCTCCATGCCCCGGACGCGGGCACTGGCCGAGGCCAGGGCCAGGCCGGTCCGCTCCGCCCCCGCGGTGATGCTGCCGGTCTCGGCGATCGCCGCGAAGAGCCGCAGGTCGGTCAGGTCGAAATGCATGGACCCCTGCCTACGCCTGGGACGAAGCCTGCCTCAAGCATTCCCGCATTGTGGGAAGGCGGCGCGCGGATCAGCCTCCCGCCATGGACCTTTCCCTTTCCCTGCTTGCCGGCGTGGTGCCGGTCTTCCTCCTGGCCGGATTCACCAAGGGTGTGACCGGGCTGGGCCTGCCCACGGTCGGAATGGGGCTGCTCAGCCTGTTCATGGCCCCGGCCCAGGCCGCCACGCTGGTGATCCTGCCTTCGCTGCTGACGAATTTCTGGCAGATGACGGGGCGCGCCCTGCCGGGGCTGCTGCGCCGCCTCTGGCCGATGCTGCTGGCGACCGTGCTGGGCTGCTGGTCCGGGCGCGGGCTGCTGACAGGGGGCTCCGCCTGGATCGGGCAGGGGACGTTGGGGATCGTGCTGGTCGCCTATGCGCTGTTCGGCCTCTCGCCGCTGCGCCTGCCCTCCGTCCCGCCCCGGTGGGAGGCATGGCTCGGCCCGCTCGCCGGCTTCTGCACCGGGCTGCTCACCGCCGCCACCGGTGTCTTCGTCCTGCCGGCGGTGCCCTATCTCCAGGCCCTGTCGCTCGAACGCCTGGCTCTGATGCAGGCGCTCGGCCTTTCCTTCACCACTTCCACCCTGGCGCTGGCGGCGGTGCTGGCCGATGGCGGCGCGCTGGACGGCGCGGGAGCGGCGGGCTCGGCCCTGGCGCTGCTGCCGGCCCTTCTGGGGATGCTGCTGGGCCAGTGGCTGCAGGGGCGGCTGCGCCCGGCGGTCTTCCGGCGGGTCTTCTTCGGTGGGTTGCTGCTGCTCGGCGCCCATCTCCTCCTGCGCGGCCTGCTCGGCTGAGCAGGCCGCACGGGAAGGGGATGCGTCAGGCGTCCACCGCCTCGGCATCCAGCCTGGCGGCGTTCTCCTGGATGAAGCGGAAGCGGAGTTCCGGCTTGCGGCCCATCAGCGCCTCCAGCAGTTCCGCGGTCTGGGCGCGCTCCTCGGGGGGGAGGACCACCTTGAGCAGGGTCCGCTTGCGCGGGTCCATGGTGGTCTCCTTGAGCGACATGGGCGGCATTTCGCCCAGGCCCTTGAAGCGGCTGACCTCGACCTTCTGGCTCGGCTTGAAGCTCCGCTTCCGCACCCGCTCCAGGTCCGCGTCGTCGCGGGCATAGACCGAGACGGCGCCGGATTGCAGGCGGTAGAGCGGCGGCTGCGCCAGGAAGACCCGGCCCTGGCGCACCAGCTCCGGCAACTCCTTGTAGAAGAAGGTCATCAGCAGCGCGGCGATATGCGCCCCGTCCACGTCCGCATCCGTCATGATGACGACGCGGCCATAGCGCAGGCGGTTCATGTCGAAGCGCTCGCCGGCGCCGCAGCCCAGCGCCTCGATCAGGTCCTTCAGCTCCTGATTGCCGCGCAGCTTGTCGGCGGAGGCCGAGGCGACGTTCAGGATCTTGCCGCGCAGGGGCAGCACCGCCTGGGTCTGGCGGTCGCGGGCCTGCTTGGCGGAACCGCCGGCCGAATCGCCCTCCACCAGGAACAGCTCGGTCGCCGCGGCATTCTCCAGCGAGCAGTCGGCCAGCTTGCCGGGCAGGCGCAGGCGGCGCGTCGCCGACTTGCGCGGCGTGTCCTTCTGCTCGCGGCGGCGCTGGCGTTCCTCGGCCCGCTCGATCGCCCAGGCGAGGAGGTTGTCCGCGTTGCGCGTGTCGCCGGTCAGCCAGTGGTCGAAATGGTCGCGCAGCCCGGCCTCGACCAGCTTCGCCGCCTCGGGCGAGGTCAGCTTGTCCTTGGTCTGGCCCTGGAACTGCGGATCGCGGACAAAGACCGAGAGCATCCCGGCCAGCCCGCCGAACAGGTCCTCGGCGGTGACGCCGCCGGCCCGCTTCTCCTTCTTCAGCTCGCCATAGGCGCGCAGGCCCTTCACCAGCGCGTTGCGCAGCCCCGCCTCGTGCGTGCCGCCCAGCGGCGTCGGGATGGTGTTGGCATAGGCGCTGAGGAAGCCGTCCCCCTGCTCCAGCCAGGTCACCGCCCATTCCGCGCGGCCCTGGCCGTCGGGAAAGGAGACCTCGCCCGACCAGGGGGCGGGGACCACCGTGGCGCGGTTCTCCACGGCGGCGGCCAGGAAGTCCGACAGCCCGCCCGGGAAATGCAGCGTGGCGGCGGCGGGGGTCTCGTCCCTGATCAGTTCCGGGTCGCAGGACCAGCGGATCTCCACGCCCTTGTAGAGATAGGCCTTGGAACGGCAGAGCCGGTACAGGCGGGCGGGGGAGAAGAGCTGCTTGCCGAAGATCTCCTGGTCCGGCGTGAACCGGATCGTGGTGCCCCGCCGGTTCTGCACCGGACCGGCGTTCTTCAGCTTCGTGACCGGCTTGCCGCGCTCATAGGCCTGGGTGAACAGGGTGCGGTCGCGGGCGACCTCCACCTCCATGCGCTCGCTCAGCGCGTTCACCACCGAGGAGCCGACGCCGTGCAAACCGCCCGAGGTGTCGTAGGCCTTGCCGGAGAACTTGCCGCCCGAATGCAGCGTGGTGAGGATCACCTCCAGCGCCGAGAGCTTCGGGAACTTCGGATGCGGATCGACCGGGATGCCACGGCCATTGTCGCGGACGGTCAGCCGGTTGCCGGGCTCCAGCGTGACCTCGATGCGGTCGGCATGGCCGGCCACCGCCTCGTCCATGGAGTTGTCGAGAATCTCCGCCGCCAGGTGGTGCAGCGCGTTCTCGTCGGTGCCGCCGATATACATGCCCGGGCGCCTGCGGACAGGCTCCAGCCCCTCCAGCACCTCGATATCGGCCGCGGAATAGCTCTGGTTTGCGGGCCCCTTCTGAGGGCGGCCGCCGAACAAGTCGTTCATGTTGTGTTCCGGTCCCCCGCCGGGAAAATAGGCCGTGCGGACCGGAACCGCAAGTTTCGCGGACACGAATGGGCGGATTTCCGCCCGTTACAGGGAAGGACAGGAAAAACCCCTCCGCCCTGGCCAGAGGCCAACGGGAGGGGCTTCGGGACTCCCGGACCGCGATCCGGGTGCCGCGTGCCGCCGAGGGGAGGCCCCCGGCGGCGGCCGGGATCAGGTGCCGTGGCCGTGGAGGTGGGCTTCCAGCATCCACAGGTTCTTGTCGATGGCGCGGGACAGCTCGGTCAGCAGGTCGGCCGTATCGGCGTCGCCCGCATCGTCGGTCTCGTCGATGCCGTCGCGCAGCGCCTTGCCGACCTGGGCATAGCGGTCCGCCAGCTCCTTCACATGGCCGATGCTGTCCAGCAGGTCGGCCGGATAGGGCGGCAAGCGGGTGGTGTTGGCAAGGTTCTGCGTCGTGCCGTTCGCCACGCCGCCCAGCAGCACCATGCGCTCGGCGAGCATATCGGACTGCTCGTTCAGGGCGTTGTAGAACTTCTCCAGCATCTCGTGCAGGCCGATGAAGTTCGTGCCCTTCAGGTTCCAGTGCGCCTGCCGGGTGGCGTTGTAGAGATCGATCGAGTCCGTCAGCAGCGCCTGGAGCGTGGTGAGCGAGACGTTCTTGGCGTTCTCGCCGACGCTGTTCCGGGTCGGCCAGCGGGTGCCCGAATAACCCGTGTCACCCTTGCTCTGAGTCTTGGCCATGGAATCGACTCCTTGAGGTGGTCCGTGTGGATCTTTATCCGGAACGCCGTGGCGTTCCGCTACCGCGCCAGCGCGTGGCGTGGATGAAGGTTTCAGGGCTCCAGGCTGAGGAAGCGCTGCGCCAGGGCGGGCTCGCTGCCGCGGTGCAGCGCGGCGGCGCGGGCCAGGATTGCGGCATCCGCATCGGTCATGCGCCCGGCCTCCCGCAGGTGCTCCGTCCACGACTCCATGGTCCAGAGTTCCACGAAGCGCTCCGGATGCGCGACATCCTCATAGAGCCGCCAGTTCACCGCCCCGGCCCGCATCCGCACGCCCCGGACCTCGCGCATGGCAGCCAGGAACTCGGCGCGGTCCACCTCGGGCACGAGGTAGCGGACCGACTCCATGACCGGCAGCGCGTCGCGCGCCAGGACGGGCGCCAGGCCGGGATCGGGGCTCTCGGGCGCCGGGTGCAGGATGTCCGCGCCGGGCGGGGGCGGGGGCGGCGGGTTCTCCATGGGCAGGCGCCGCAGCGCCCAGGCGCCGAGGGCGCCGCCGATGCCGAAGCCGGCCAGGGTGGCGGGGATGCCGAAGGCCTCGCCCGCCGCGCCGGACAGCACGG
>NZ_BDLP01000191.1:0-8248 GCF_001950415.1 Roseomonas sp. TAS13 | reverse complement strand
GGCTCGTGCGGGGGCTGGGCTGACATGGCGGAAGTCGGCCTCTATATGGCAGTGATCGAACGAAGGGCGAACCCTTGGCCGCCCAAGCCGTTCTCCCGCTGTGTTCCACGAGGCCCCGTCCCGGCCGGACGCGGCGCCCGACCCAACCGGTATGTTCCCGATGTCCGATACCCCCGACGCGCAGTCCCAGCAGGAAGCCGAGCCGCAGGCGCTCGATCCGCGGCGCAAGCGGCTGCTCTTCCGTGCCTGGCACCGGGGCACCAGGGAGACCGACCTGATGGTCGGGCATTTCGTCGCCCGGAACATCGCCGGCTTCGGCGAGGCGGAACTGGACGAGCTGGAGGCGGTGCTGGAGCACCTGGACGTGGACATGCAGGACTGGCTGAGCGGCCGCCGCCCCATCCCGGAGGAGGTCCGCACCCCGATGCTGGAACGCATGGCCCGGGAATGCACCGCCAGCGGCGCCGGGATGACCGCCGAGATGCGCGGCGGCCTCGGCAAGGGGGAGGGCAGCGCCTCTTGAGCGCCACGGTGGAGCGTCCGGTCGTCGGCGCCACCGTCCATGGGGCGCCGGAGGGGTTCGACGCGCTGCTGCTGGCCCGTCAGCGGGCGGAGAGCGGCCGGCCCATCCTCCATGCCTGTCGCGACGACGCGCGGATGATGCGGATGGTCGAGGCGCTGGGCTTCTTCGCCCCGGATGTCGAGGTACTGCGCTTCCCGGCCTGGGACTGCCTGCCCTATGACCGCGTCTCGCCCAATCCGGAGATCCTGGCCGAGCGCGTGGCGACCCTGGCACGGCTGCTGGAGCCCGGGGACAAGCCACGCATCCTGCTCACCACCGTCAACGCCCTGGTGCAGAAGGTCCCGCCGCGCGCGGTCTTCGAGGGTGCCACGCTGCAGTTGAAGAAGGGCGGACGGGTCGAGCCGGAGCGGCTGACCGCTTTCCTGGAAGCCAATGGCTATGGCCGCACCGGCACGGTCATGGAGCCGGGCGAATACGCCGTGCGCGGCGGCATCGTCGACCTCTATCCGGCGGGCGAGCCGGGGCCGGTGCGGCTCGACCTCTTCGGCGACGAGATCGAGGGGCTGCGGCGCTTCGATCCGGAAAGCCAGCGTTCCGCCGAGGCACTGACCGAGCTCTGGGTCCGCCCGGTGGGCGAGGTCTTCCTCGACCCGGATTCCATCGCGCATTTCCGGACGGCGTATCTCGACCTCTTCGGCATGGCCGCGACCGAGGACCCGCTCTACGTCTCGGTCTCGGCGGGCCGCCGCCACCCGGGCATGGAGCACTGGGCGGGCCTGTTCCACGAGAGCATGGAGACCCTGCCGGACTATCTGCCGCCCGGCGCCCAGGTCAGCCTGGACCACCAGGCCGAGGACGTTCTCGACGCCCGGCTGGAGATGATCCAGGACCATTACGAGGCCCGCCGCCTGCCGCCGCGCGAGGGCGAGCAGCCCTATCGCCCGGCGCCGCCGCGCAAGCTCTACCTGGACCGCGCCGGCTGGAACCGCATGCTCTCGAAGGGCACGCTGGCGCATTTCTCGCCCTTCACCGCCGAGGACGGCCCCGATGCCGGCGGCCGGCCGGGCAAGCTGTTCAGCGACGTGCGGACCTCCGGTGGCAATGTCTTCGCCGCCTACAAGGAACACGCCGAGGCCATGGCGGCGCAGGGTCGCCGCGCCGTGCTCGCCGCCTGGACCCGGGGCTCGCGAGAGCGGCTGGCGAACCTGCTGCGCGAGAACGGTGTGGTCGCCGAGACGACCGGCAACTGGCCCTCGGCGCAACGCCTGCCCCAGGGGGTGGTGGCGCTGGCCATCCTGGGGGTGGAGCGCGGCTTCACCGCCGGCGGCATCGCGCTGACCGGCGAGCAGGACCTGCTGGGCGAGCGCATCGCCCGCCCGCCGCGCCGCCGCAAGCGGGCCGACCAGTTCATCGCCGACGCCACCGAGATCGCCGAGGGCGATCTGGTGGTCCATGCCGACCACGGCATCGGCCGCTATGACGGGCTGGTGACCATCGAGGTCAACGGTGCGCCGCATGACTGCCTGCGGCTGGTCTATGACGGCAATGACCGGCTCTTCCTGCCGGTCGAGAACATCGAGGTCCTGACCCGCTTCGGCTCCGAGACCGCCGGGGTGGCGCTGGACAAGCTGGGCGGCGCCTCCTGGCAGAACCGCAAGGCCAAGGCGAAGCAGCGCATCCGCGACATGGCCGCGGAACTGATCCGCACCGCCGCCGAGCGTCAGGTGCAGGAGGGCAGGGCCGCCGTCCCACCCGAGGGGGCCTGGGACGAATTCTGCGCCCGCTTCCCCTTCGCCGAGACGGAGGACCAGCAGCGCGCCATCGGCGACGTGGTCGAGGACCTCGCCTCCGGCCGGCCGATGGACCGGCTGATCTGCGGCGATGTCGGCTTCGGCAAGACCGAGGTGGCGCTGCGCGCGGCCTTCCTGGTGGCGATGACCGGCGCGCAGGTCGCGGTGGTGGTGCCGACGACCTTGCTGGCGCGGCAGCATTTCCGCACCTTCGCCCGGCGCTTCGAGGGGTTGCCGGTGAAGGTGGCCCAGCTCTCGCGCCTGGCCACGACGAAGGAGGCGGCGCAGGCCCGGGCGGGGCTGAAGGACGGCACGGTCAACATCGTGATCGGCACCCACGCCCTACTCGCCAAGGGGGTCGAGTTCGACGATCTGGGCCTCGTCATCGTGGACGAGGAGCAGCATTTCGGCGTCGCCCACAAGGAGCGGCTGAAGGCGCTCAAGACCGACGTCCACATGCTGACGCTGACCGCCACGCCGATCCCGCGCACGCTGCAGCTGGCGCTGTCCGGCGTGCGGGAGATGAGCGTGATCGCCACGCCGCCGGTGGACCGGCTGGCGGTGCGGACCTTCATCGCCCCCTTCGACAGCGTGGTGATCCGCGAGGCGATCCAGCGCGAGCGCTTCCGCGGCGGGCAGATCTTCTGTGTCTGCCCGCGCCTGGAGGACCTGCCGAAGATGGCCGAGCGGCTGCGCGAGATCGTGCCTGAGGCACGGCTGATCGAGGCGCATGGCCGGCTTTCCGCCACCGAGCTGGAGCGGGTGATGACCGAGTTCGGCGACGGCAAGTACGACATCCTGCTCGCCACCAACATCGTGGAAAGCGGGCTGGACATGCCGGCGGTGAACACGCTGGTGATCCACCGCGCCGACATGTTCGGGCTGGCGCAGCTCTACCAGCTGCGGGGGCGGGTCGGGCGCGGCAAGCACCGGGGCTATGCCTATCTCACCTGGCCCCCGGCGCACCGGCTCTCCGCCGCCTCGCAGAAGCGGCTGGAGGTGATGCAGACCCTGGACAACCTGGGCGCCGGCTTCACCCTGGCCAGCCACGACCTGGATATCCGCGGCGCCGGCAACCTGCTGGGCCAGGAGCAGTCGGGCCAGATCCGCGAGGTCGGCATCGAGCTCTACCAGCAGATGCTGGAGGACGCGGTGCAGGACGTCCGCAACCGCGCCAAGGGCAAGCGGCGGCGGGACGGGGAGGAGGACACCGACTGGACGCCGAACATCAATCTCGGCCTGCCGGTTCTGATCCCCGACGCCTATGTGCGCGACCTGCCCGTCCGGCTCGGCCTCTATCGCCGGATCGGCACCCTGGCCTCCGAGGCCGAGATGGAGGCGATGGCGGCGGAGCTGGTGGACCGCTTCGGGCCGCTGCCGCCGGAGGTGGAGAACCTGCTCCAGGTCGTCTCCATCAAGCGCCTCTGCCGTGAGGCCGGGGTGGAGAAGCTGGATGCCGGGCCCAAGGGCGTGGTGCTCGCCTTCCGCAGGAACCGCTTCGCCAATCCGGGCGGGCTGGTGAACTGGGTGGCCTCGCAGAAAGGCGCCGTGAAGCTGCGGCCCGACCACAAGCTGGCCCTGGTGCGGGAGATGGACCTGCCGGCCCGGGTGAAGGCCGCCAGGAGCATCCTGGGCGCGCTGGTCCGCGTGCTGGAGGAGGTCAAGCCCGGCTGAGGGTGGCGGCCCGCGCGTCCCGGCTGTCAGCGGGCTGGCCCGCTCCATGCAGTTCACCGCGCTGAACACCCTGGCCTTCGCCGATGTGCCGCCCGGCGGTATGAGCGGCGCCAACATGCTGTTCAGCACCGTGCAGCAGATGGCGCTCGGCCTCGGCATCGCCCTGGGCGCCGTGGTGCTGCGGCTGGGCCAGTCCTTCCATGGAGAAGTCGGGGTCCCGACCCAGGGGGATTTCCGGCTGGCCTTCCTGGTGGTCGCGGTGCTGGGCCTGCTGAGCCTTGTCGACGTGCTGCGGCTGCCGCATGACGCGGCGCGCCTGGTCAGCGGCCACCAGCCGGGCGGTGCCAGGACAGGCTGAGCCTTCGGCCCGGGAACGCCGGATCCGGAAAGGTCAGGCCCGGAAGGAGTCGTTCAGGCGAACTCGCCCTCGGTGATGGCGATGTCCAGCAGGCGCTCCAGCACCTCCGGCTCCTGCGCCCCGGCGATGGCATGGCGGCCGCTCACCACGAAGCAGGGCACGCCGTTGATGCCCAGGCGATGGGCACGGAGGTTCTCCGCGTGCACGTCCTCGACCTCGGCATTGCCGGACAGGAAGCGGTGCAGCGTGGCCTGTTCCAGCCCCAGCGACACGCCGAGGGGCAGGAGCACGTCCTGCCGGCCGATATCGAGACCTTGGGTGAAGTAGCCGGTGAAGAGCCGGTCCACAGCTTCGTCCGCCCGGCCGATCCGCGCCGCCATCCGCACCAGCCGGTGCGCGTCCAGCGAGGAGACCGAGCGGTGCAGCAGGTCGAACCGGAAGGCGATGTCCTCCACCCTGCCCAGTTCCGCCAGCGTGGTATGCAGGCGCCGGGTGCGGTCCTCCCCGCCGAAGCGGCGAGCGATGTAGTCCGAACGCTGTATTCCCCCCACGCCCGCATCAGGGTTGAGCAGGAAGGGGCGCCAGACCATGTCGGCCATCACGTCGGGCCGCGAGCGCAGGGCCCGGCGCAGGCGGCGTATGCCGAGGAAGCACCAGGGACAGACGAGGTCGAAGACGACTTCGATGCTGAGACGTGCGCGTGGTGGCGAAAGGACGTTCACGGCGCCGATTATAGAAGCACTGGCCGGCGGGGGAAACCGTTCTGGACGGCGCATCCCGGTGTTCTGGCGCGTTCGGCCATGACGCGGCGGTCCCGAGACGTTACCGCTCCCGCTTTCCTCGTGGGCCGGCCCATGCGCCATATCGTGACGGGCAAAGGGCGATGCGGGGCGACGGCCGGAGTGGCGAGGCTTAGTGGCGAGGCTTTCGCAGCCCCGAAGGCTGGCGTATCCCGGCCCCCATGAAAGCTGCTGGGGGGATGGCGGATGGGGTGGGATTCGAACCCACGGTGGGCTTGCACCCACGGCGGTTTTCAAGACCGCTGCCTTAGACCGCTCGGCCACCCATCCGCGCGAGGCCCTTCCTTGCTCCGGAGCGGTCCGCAAGGCAAGCCGGGGGCGATGAACTCCGCACCCCGCGCCCGCGCCATCCTCCATCACATCCATGCCGGGCTCATCGCGGCCATGCTCGCTCCGGTGGCGCCGGTCGCCGCCGGCGCGGCCGGGCCAGTGGCCGCGCCATCGGCCACGCCACCCGCAGAGGCCACGCCGGTCCGGTCAGGCACCTGGGGCCTGACGGTGGAGAACGACCTCTTTGGCGGCAATTCCGACCGCTACTATACCAACGGGCTGTTGCTGACCTGGCGTTCCCCGGCCACCACGATGCCCGATTCGCTGGCCTGGATCGACCGCGGCATGGGCTGGCTGCTGGGGCCGGGGCCGCTGCGCTGGGGCCTCTCCTTCGGCCACAACATCTTCACGCCGGAGGACAAGCAGCTCCGGAACCCGGATCCCTCGGACCGGCCCTATGCCGGCCATCTCTACGGCGCGCTCAGCCTCAGCCATGCCACGCCCAGCCGCCAGACCATCTTCGAGATCCAGGCCGGGCTGGTGGGTCCGGGGGCGCTGGGCGAACAGGTTCAGAACAACTGGCACCGGCTGATCGGGGTCAAGACCACCAAGGGCTGGGACTACCAGATCAAGGACGAGCCGGTGATCGACCTGCTGACCGAGCGGCGCTGGAGGGTTTCCACGGGCAGCTGGCAGGGATTCGAGACGGAGATCATCCCGGCCGCCACCCTCTCCCTGGGCAACGGCAACATCTACGGCGCGGTGGGCGGCACCCTCCGCCTGGGCAAGGGCCTGGAGTCCGACTGGGGGCCGGCCCGCATCCGCCCGGCCCTGGCCGGTTCGGGCTGGGTCGAGCCGACCCGGGAACTCGGCTGGTACGTCTTCGGCGGCGTGGACGGGCGCGTCGTGGGGCGCGACATCACGCTGGACGGCAACACCTGGCGCGACAGCCGCAGCGTGGACCGGCGCTGGCTGGTGGGCGACCTCCAGGCAGGCTTCGCCGTGCTGTGGCGCGACATGCGCATCGCCTATACGCAGATCCTGCGCTCCGAGGAATTCTACGGCCAGCGTGGCACGCAGTCCTTCGGGTCGATCAACATCTCCCTCCGGTTCTGAGGGGCCACCACAGGCGGCTGCGACGGCGCATCAGGGAAAGCGGGCAACACCCCGGAAAGGTTACTCGGCGGCGGCGCGCGATCCGTTGCCGGAATCGGCGCCGCGTGCCACCTCTGCGCCCATGCCGGCCACAAGACGCGCTCTCCTTTCCACCCTGGCTGCCGCCGGGGCTTCCGCCTCCTCCCTGGTGCCGTTCGGGGCACGGGCGCAGGAGGAAAGCTTCGCCTCCTTCCTGCAGGGGCTGCGTGCCGAGGCGCGCCGCGGCGGGATCTCGGACGCGACCCTGAGCCGGGCGCTTTCCGGCCTTCGGCCCAATGACAAGGTCATTGAGCTGGACCGCCGGCAGCCCGAATTCACCATGACCTGGGCCCAGTACCGTGACGGGCGGCTGAGCCAGACGCGCATCGACCGGGGCCGCCAGATGGTGGCCGAGAACATGGCGCTGCTGCAGGACATCGAGCGCCGCTTCAACGTCAGCGCCCGCGTGGTGGTGGCGATCTGGGGACTGGAAACCAACTACGGCGCCTATACGGGCAACTTCAACACCGTGGAGGCCCTGGCCACCCTGGCCTGGGAAGGGCGCCGGGCGAAGTTCTTCCGGGCCGAGCTGATCGCCGCGCTGAAGATCCTGGATGCCGGCCATGTCAGCGTGGACCGGATGCGCGGTTCCTATGCCGGCGCCATGGGCCAGCCGCAGTTCATGCCCAGCAGCTTCAACCGCCTGGCGGTGGATTTCGATGGCGACGGCCGCAAGGACATCTGGGACGACCGCGCCGACGCGCTGGGCTCCATCGCCAACTACCTGGCCAGGAGCGGCTGGGAGGGCGGTGTGCTCTGGGGGCGGGAGGTGACTCTGCCGGCCGGGCTGAACCGGGGCGATCTGGGCCGGGAAAACCGTAAGCCGCTCGGCGAATGGGCGCGTCTCGGGGTGCGCAAGGCCGATGGCTCGGCCCTGCCGAGCTTCGACCAGGACGCCGCGATCGTGGTGCCGGGCGACGACGGGCAGGCCTTCGCGGTGTACCGGAATTTCAACGCCATCCGCCGCTACAATCCGTCCGACTTCTATGCGCTGGCGGTGGGGATGCTGTCGGACCGCGTGGCGTGATCCAGCCCTCCGCCGCGGGGGGCACGGCCCCTCGCGCCAGGGCTTCCCGCGCCGGACTCCGCCATGCGGGCGGCCGCATGGCGGTCCCGGCGGTCCTGGCCCTGGGCCTCGTCCTGGCCTCCTGCGGTCCGCGCACGCCTCCCGTGGCGCCGACCCCCGCCGTCTATACGATCGGCCAGCCCTATAGCATGGGCGGCCTCTGGTCCTATCCGCGCGAGGATTACGGGCTGGCCGAAACCGGGCTGGCCACGGTGCTGCCGGGGACGGGGGACGGGCGGCGCACCGCGGATGGGGAAACCTACGACCCGGCGCTGCTGACCGCGCAGCACCGCACGTTGCAACTGCCCGCCATCCTGCGCGTGACCAATCTGGAGAACGGCCGCAGCCTCTCGGTGCGGGTCAACGACCGCGGGCCGCAGGACCCGGGGCGGGTGATCGGCCTGTCCCCGCGTGCCGCGGAGCTGCTGGGCATCGCCCGCGGCCGCCCGGCCCAGGTGCGGATCGAGGTAGAGGCCGAGCCCTCTCGCGCCCTGGCCGCCTCGCTCGCCCGCGCACCGGGTGAGATGCCTGTCTCTTGATCACATCTACGCACAGCTCCACCGTAAGGCGAAT
>NZ_BDLP01000190.1:0-8307 GCF_001950415.1 Roseomonas sp. TAS13 | reverse complement strand
GCGCGCAAGCCCCCCGTGGGCGCCGACCGGCGCCGCGAGGGCCGGATCGACGTCCAGGCCGCGATCGAGGGCGAGGACGACCGTTCCCGCTCGCTCGCCTCCGTCCGCCGCGCCCGTGAGCGCGAGCGGCGCCAGGCCGAGCTGGCGCGCCTGCGCTCGGATGGGGTGAAGGTCGTCCGCGACGTCACCATCCCCGACGTCATCACCGTGCAGGAGCTGGCGAACCGCATGGCCGCCCGTGGCGGCGAGGTGGTGAAGGCGCTGTTCCGCATGGGCGTGATGGCGACCCTGACGCAGTCCATCGACGCCGATACGGCGGAGCTGGTGGTGACCGAGTTCGGCCACCGTCCGCGCCGCGTCTCGGAGAGCGACGTGGAGCTGGGCCTGGGCGGCGCGGTGGACCAGGACGACGAGCTGCTGCCGCGTCCGCCGGTCGTGACCATCATGGGCCATGTCGACCACGGCAAGACCAGCCTGCTGGACGCGCTGCGCAAGACCGACGTGGCGGCGCGCGAGGCCGGCGGCATCACGCAGCATATCGGCGCCTACCAGATCACGGTGCCGGACGGCTCCAAGGTCACCTTCATCGACACGCCGGGCCACGAGGCCTTCACGGCCATGCGTGCCCGCGGTGCCTCGGTGACGGACATGGTGGTGCTGGTGGTGGCGGCCGACGATGGCGTCATGCCGCAGACGGTCGAGGCGATCCGCCATGCCCGCGCGGCCAACGTGCCGATGATCGTGGCGGTCAACAAGATCGACAAGCCGGGCGTGAACCCCGACCGTGTGCGCAACGAGCTGCTGCAGCACGAGGTCGTGGTGGAAAGCCTGGGTGGCGAGACGCAGGAGATCGAGGTCTCCGCGCTCAAGGGCACCAACCTCGACAAGCTGCTGGAGGCGATCTCCCTGCAGGCCGAGGTGCTGGACCTGCGCGCCAACCCGGATCGCGCCGGCGAGGGCACGGTGATCGAGTCCAAGCTGGACAAGGGCCGTGGCCCGGTGGCCACCGTGCTGGTCCAGAAGGGCACGCTGCGACAGGGCGACATCGTGGTGGCCGGCACCGAATGGGGCCGTGTCCGCGCGCTGATCGATGACAAGGCGCGCAACGTGAAGGAGGCCCTGCCCTCCGTGCCGGTGGAGATTCTGGGCCTGTCCGGCGTCCCCTCGGCCGGCGAGAACTTCGTCGCCGTCGAGGACGAGGGCCGGGCGAAGGAGATCTCCGAGTTCCGCCAGCGCCAGGCCCGCGAGAAGGTGGCCGCCGCGCTGAGCGCGAGCCGCGGCACGCTGAACGACATGCTGGCCCGCATCCAGGCGGGCGAGCAGAAGGAGGTGGCGGTCGTCGTCAAGGCGGACGTGCAGGGCTCGGCCGAGGCGCTCGGCGTGACGCTCGGCAAGCTCAGCCGCGACGAGGTGAAGGTGCGCGTGCTGCACAGCGGCGTGGGCCAGATCACCGAGAGCGACATCCAGCTCGCCAAGGCCTCCGATGCCGTGGTGGTGGCCTTCAACGTCCGCGCCACGACCCAGGCGCGGGAGCTGGCGCAGCGCGAGGGTGTGGAGATCCGCTACTACTCGATCATCTACGAGGTGGCCGACGACATCGAGAAGCTGGTCAAGGGCAAGCTCGCCCCGATCCAGCGCGAGAAGTTCCTGGGCTACGCGCAGATCCTGCAGGTCTTCGAGGTCAAGCGCCTCGGCAACATCGCAGGCTGCCGCGTGACCGAGGGCGTGGTGAAGCGCGGGGCGGGCGTCCGACTGCTGCGCGACGGCGTGGTGATCCACCAGGGCACCCTGTCCACGCTGCGCCGCTTCAAGGACGATGTCCGCGAGGTCGCCAACGGCTACGAGTGCGGCATGTCCTTCGCGAACTACAACGACATCCGCGTCGACGACCAGATCGAGTGCTACGAGACGGAGACCGTGGCGGCCGATTGAGCCGCCCCGGCCCCTTCCGGGGCCGTCCGGACGAGACGGGGCCTCCGCGGGACACCGCGGGGGCCTCAGTTTTTTTGAGAGTGCGAGAACGAGAGATGAGCAAGCGAGCCGAGAGAAAGGGGGCGGAGGCCGCCCCCTCCCAGCGCCAGCTCCGCGTGGCCGAGGAAATCCGCCATGCCCTGGCGGCCGTGCTGGCGCGCGGCGACGTGCGCGACCCGGAACTGGCCGCCGCACGGGTGACGGTGACGGAGGTCCGTGCCTCCCCCGACCTGAAGCACATGACGGTCTTCGTTTCCCGGCTCGGGCAGACGGCGGACAAGGAGCTGCTGGAGGCGCTGAAGCGTTCCCAGCCCTATCTGCGGACCCAGGTGGCCAAGGCGGTGCGGCTGCGCGTGGCGCCGGAATTGCATTTCCAGGCCGATACGGCGTTGGATCACGCCATGCGCATCGACGCCCTGATGCGCCGCCCGGAAGTGGCGCGCGACCTGCGGCCGGCCGACGGGGAGGAAGCGGGCGAGGAGAAGGAACAGCCGTGAAGACCCCTCTGCCGCCCGAGGCCGCCCCACTCATCCGGACCATCGCCATGCCGGGGGACACGAACCCGGCGGGCGACATCTTCGGCGGCTGGCTGATGGCGCAGATGGATCTCGCGGCCGGCAATGCCGCGGCCCGCCGCGCCCGCGGCCGTTGCGCCACCGTGGCGGTGGAGGCGATCAGCTTCCACTCACCCGTGAAGGTGGGAGACGAGGTCAGCCTTTATGCACAGATTCTCTCGGTGGGCCGCACCTCGCTCCGCATCCGGGTAGAGGCCTGGCGGCGGGAGCGGCACAGCGAGGACCGCAACCGGGTGACCGAGGCCGTCTTCACCTTCGTGGCGCTGGACGACGAAGGCCGCCCCCGCCCCGTCCCTGCCGAGGGCAGCGACGCCGGCTGATACGGGCAGCGGCTTTCCCCGGATGGGCTGCGCCTCAGCTGACTGGCCCCCGGGGGAGAGGCCCTGCCTCTCCCGCCGGACCCCCTCTCCGCCAGGACACTGCGTGCCCTGGACCCACTTCGTTGGCTCCGGTAGTAGCCGTTGTCCTGCGGCCCAATCCTCCGGGAGCAGGTGGCAAGGCGGGGCTCCCCAGAAAAGAAAGACACCGTGTCAGCGCTGGCGGCACCGGCAGTCCGCCCGAGAGCCGGGCTTTCCGGCGCGATCCGGCATCAGCAAGCGTCAACTCCCCGGGTCCAGGGCCCGCAGGGTCCTGGCGGATAGGGGGTTTGGGGGAAAGGCAGGGCCTTTCACCCGGGACAGCGCAAGGCCAGGGGCAGGTGCCATGTCCTCTTGCTGCGCGGCCGGGTTGCGGCTTCCGGGTCGCACTCGCTCTCGTGAAGCATCCGGCCGGCCAGAAATTCCTGGCCGGGCTTGCGCATCGGCGGGCACTCCGCGAAACGGAAAGACATGCCGATGCAACAAAACAGGGAAAGAAACCGGGCGCCCTGACGCCGCTTTCCTGTCCGTGATCCATCCTGGGTCCGGGCCGAGGCGGGACGCGACCCGGCACGCCATGGGCGGACCGGGGCATTCGAGGTCGATCTCCGGACACCGAAATGGTTCCAGTTTCCATGCCCGCCAAGCCTGTGCGCCGCACCATCTGGGTCGATGTCGAAGACCTCTTCCAGTATGCCCTCGCCAATCCGCGCCCCAGCGGCATCCAGCGCCTGGTCTTCGAGATCCTGCGCGTGCTGCCGGACCGGGCGGCGCGGCAGCCGGGCGCACCACGGATCGCCTTTGTCCGCCACGATGACGGGCCGGATCTGCTGCGCGAGGTTCCCTTCACCGAGGTCGCCGTGCTGTTCGAGCGCCTGTCGGAAGGCCAGGGAGGGAAGCCGGAGGCGGCCATACCGCCGCCCCGCCCCCCTGCGCCCCGCGTCCGCCAGGGCAGGCCGTTGCTGCAACGCCTGCGCTTCGGCCTGATCTACCGCCTGCAGAAGCTGCCGCCGCGGACCTCGGAAACCCTGCTGCAAGCCGCCGTGCTGCAGATGAACGTGCTGCGGACCGGCCGCCGCGGCCTTGCCCTGTGGCGGGACCGGCGGCAGGCCGGCGCCCCCCCTTCCGCAGCCCCGACCGTTGCCTCGCCCATCTCCCCACCCGTTCCAACATCCTCTGGGGCGCAGGCCGGGGCGGCCGCCATGCCCGCCACGGCGCCTTCCCTGCCGGCGCTTCCGGGGGATGTCTTCCTGGTCCTCGGCGCCCCCTGGGTGCATGCGGACTATGCCGGGTTGCTGCGGCAGCTGCGGCAGCACCACGGGATGCGGCCTGCCCTGCTGCTTTATGATCTGATCCCGCTGCGCCGCCCTGAATGGTGTGCTCGCGATCTGGTGCAGAGCTTCCGTCAGTGGGTGGAGACGGTGCTGCCGGAATGCCCCCGGCTGATGGCCATCAGCCACGCCACTGCCCGTGATGTGGAAGCCTATGCCGCCGAGGCTGGACTCGCGCTGGAGGCACCGGTGCGGCCGATCCCCATCGGCACCGGCTTCGGCCTCGTGGGGCAAGCGGACCGGCTGGCCTCGTCGCGGCCGCGTGGCCTGCCCCGCCCGGGCAGCTATGTGCTCTTCGTCTCGACGCTGGAGGCGCGCAAGAACCACGCGCTGCTGTTCCGCGTCTGGCGGCGGCTGCTGAGCGAGATGCCGCGCGAGCAGGTGCCCACCCTGGTCTTCGCCGGCCGCGTCGGCTGGCTGGTCGCCGACCTGATGCAGCAGCTGGAGAATGCCGAATGGCTGGGCGGCAAGATCCGCCTGGTTCGCGACCCTTCCGACGAGGAGCTCCTCGCCCTCTACCGCGGCTGCCGCTTCACCCTGTTCCCCTCGCTGTTCGAGGGCTGGGGGCTGCCAGTGAGCGAGAGCCTGGCGCTGGGGCGTCCCTGCATCGCCTCGAACCGGACCTCGCTGCCCGAGGCGGGCGGGGCGCTGGCACGCTACTTCGACCCGGACGACCTGGACGATGCCTGCGCCACGATCCGCGCGGTGATCGAGGACCCGGAGGGGCTGGAGGCTTGGCGCGAGCGTGTCGCCCGCGAGTTCCGCCACGTCCCCTGGTCCGACAGCGCCGACGCCATCCTGGAGGGGGTCCTGGCCTTGCCCGCGCAGGCCGCCGGACCCGCCGCGCTGGGGCAGCCCGCATGAGCGCCGCCGATACGGGCACGAGCCGTTCAGCCATGAGCCATCCGGCCGTGAACAGCCAGGCCCCGGAAGAGGCTGTGACGCCTTCCACGATCTGGATCGAGGTCGGCGACCTCGTCCAGTATTTCGAGGCCAGCGTGCGGCCCAGCGGCATCCAGCGCGTCACCTTCGAGATCTGCCGTGCCCTGCACCGGGCGGATGACGGGGCCGGGTGGGTGCGCTTCGTGCGCCGCTCCGGCCCCCGTCACCTGGAAACCGTCTCCTGGACGCAGATCGAGCAGGCTTTCGAGCGGATCACCGCCCCGGCCCCTCCTGTTGCCGCGGCGGCGACACGCCCGGATGCGGAACAAACTGCCGACGGGGCCGCCAACGGCATCGGCCCCGGATACGAGGCGGAGCCGGATGGCCGCGCGCTGCTCGCCTCCGGGCTGCGCCTCCAGGGGGCCGCGCTGCGGGGCCTGCTGCGCCTGCCCGCCGTGGCCGGCGCGGAGGCCCTGGAGCTGACGCGGCGGCGCCTGCACCGGCGGCAGCTGGCTGGGAAGACGGGCAGCCAGCTGCGCTTCGAGGAAGGCGTGCCGCTGCAGCAGGTGGCGCGGCCGGGCGACAGCCTGCTCGTGCTGGGCTCCCCCTGGTTCATCAACGACTACGCCCAGACCGTGCGCTGGCTGCGCGACGACCTGCGGATGCGCTTCGCCCTGCTGATCCACGACCTGATCCCCATCCGCCGGCCGGAATGGTGCGACCGGGGGGTGATCATCTCCTTCATCGCCTGGCACCGCGGCGTGCTGCCCCTGGCCGACCAGATCTTCGCCAACAGCCGCGCGACGGCCGGGGACGTGACCCGCTGGGCGCGGGAGATCGGCCTCGACCTGCCCCGGCCGGTGCAGGCCGTGCCGATGGGCACCGGCCTCGGCGTCGCGGTCCTTCCCAACGCCCGATCCGGGGCCATCCCATCCGGGAATGCGGCGCCGGAGGCGGAGACCGGCCTGTCCGACCTGCCGGAACCCGGCAGCTACGTGCTCTTCGTCTCGACGCTGGAGGCGCGCAAGAACCACGCGCTGCTGTTCCGCGTCTGGCGGCGGCTGCTGAGCGAGATGCCGCGCGAGCAGGTGCCCACCCTGGTCTTCGCCGGCCGCGTCGGCTGGCTGGTCGCCGACCTGATGCAGCAGCTGGAGAATGCCGAATGGCTGGGCGGCAAGATCCGCCTGGTTCGCGACCCTTCCGACGAGGAGCTCCTCGCCCTCTACCGCGGCTGCCGCTTCACGCTCTATCCCTCCCTCTATGAAGGCTGGGGGCTGCCGGTGAGCGAGAGCCTGGCGCTGGGGCGGCCCTGCATCGCCTCGAACCGGACTTCGCTGCCCGAGGCAGGCGGGGCGCTGGCACGCTACTTCGACCCGGACGACCTCGACGATGCCTGCGCCACGATCCGCGCGGTGATCGAGGACCCGGAGGGGTTGGAGGCCTGGCGCGAGCGTGTCGCCCGCGAGTTCCGCCACGTCCCCTGGTCCGACAGCGCCGGCATCATCCGCAGCGCCATGGACCGGCTGGACGCCGAGGAGGCAGGCCCTTGAGCGCCGCCGCCCCGATGACCGCCTCGCCGTCCTCCGCCGCGTCCCGCCTCGCCCGGCTGAATCTCGCCCTGCCGGTGCTGGGCGCCCTGTTGCTCGCCGCCCTGTATCTCTGGCGCTATGCCGCCGACCCTGCCGTGCCGGGGGGCTCGGCGCAGTTCCCCGAGGGTTGGTGGGGCTGGTGGGACCAGGGCCACTACCTGCGCAGCGCCACCGCCCTCGCGCAGGGGAATTTCGACCCGGCGCAGCACTGGTATCCGTTGGGCTACGCCATGGTGGCGGCGCCCTTCGTGTGGCTGAGCCGGGACCACGCCTTCCTCGCCGTGGATCTGCTCTCGCTGCTCGGCTGCTACGCGGGCTTCCTGGCCTTCGCCCGGCGGTTGGGCATCCCCGCCGCCTGGGGCAGCCTGGTCTTCGTCGGCAGCGTGGCCAGCAGCCGGCTGGTCTTCGCCCAATGGGTGCTGCCCTGGAACACCAGCCCGGTGGCCGCGCTGCTCTGGCTCCTGCTGGCCACCATCGCCGCCCATTTCGGCTGCGGCGGCCCGGCACGGCGGCGCCCGCTCCTGATCGGCTTCCTGGCCGCCGCCATCCCCCTGTTCCGCCCGACCGAGGCGCTGCTTTCCGCTCTCTGCCTGCTGGCGGTGGTGCTGCACGACCTCCTTGCCGCCCCGCACCCATGGATGGAGCGCGGACGCGACCTGCTGCGGCTGGTGCTGGGCGGACTGCTGGCGGTGGTGCCCTATGCGCTGCTGCATCTCCGCATCTACGGCCTCGCGCCCAGCGACTACATGCTGCACTCGCAGGGTCTGGGCTTCACCCTCCAGGGACTGGGCTGGAAGGCCTATACCCTGCTGGTCGATCCGCGCCCCTGGTTCGGCGAGGGCGAGGGGCTGATGCGACAGGCCCCCTACATGGCCCTGGCCCTGGGCGGCCTCGCCGTCGCCTGGGTGCATGGCGCCGCCGCCCGCCTGCTCGGCCTGCTGCTGGTGGCGCATTCGCTGCTCTATCTGTCCTATGTGGACCTGCTGCCCGTCGGGCTCTGGCGCTTCAACAACGTCCACTACTGGAAATGGGCCATGCCGGGCTTCGGCCTGATGGCCTTCCTGCTGTTGCGCGACCTGCTGCGCGGGCGGCGTGCCCCGGCCTTCCCGCTGGCGCCACTGGCCCTGCTGGCCTCGGTGCCGCTGCTCTGCCTGCAACTCGTGCCCGTCGAGACCGCCTCGGCCACGGCGCCCGCCCGGATGCTGTCCTACGAAGGCCCCGCCCCCGGCTTCGACGAGAGCTTCTTCGGCCAGGCCACGATGCTGGACGATGGCCGGATGCTGCGGAACGTGCGCGACATCCGTCTGATCCCCTATCCGGGCGGCTTCCGCGTCTTCTCGCTGCGGCAGCCCTTTGTCGGCACGCCGGCCTGGGAGGTGCCGCCCCCCGGCATCACGGCGGCGCCACCCCGCCGCTACGCCGCCGCTTGGCGCCTCGGCCAGCCCTGCTGGATGCCACGCGTCTTCTGCAGCCGCGAGAACAACCACCTGCTGCCGCCCGTACCCCGGCGCTGACGCCGGGCGTCGCTTCGTCCCGGGGGAAAGGCGCTGCCTTTCCCCCGGACCCCCTATCCGCCAGGACCCTGAGGGTCCTGGCGGATAGG